>JBFGBS010000343.1:0-3330 GCA_041567475.1 Arthrobacter sp. | reverse complement strand
CGAAGACGAAGCGGTGCGCGTGTTTGCGGCCAACCTGCGCGACGTGCTGCTCGCTGCACCGGCCGGGAACCGCGCCACCCTGGGACTGGACCCGGGCCTGCGCACCGGAGTGAAGGTCGCGGTGGTCGACGGCACCGGCAAAGTGGTCGCCACGGACACCGTCTACCCGCACGCCCCCGCCCGCAAATGGGACGAGGCGCTGCGGACGCTGGAGCGGCTGGCGCGGCAGCACGGCGTCGAACTCGTGGCCATCGGCAACGGCACGGCCTCCCGCGAGACGGACAAGCTCGCCGCCGAACTAATCAGGCAGCTCGGCGCCGCGGGCCCGAAGGAGGGCGGCGCCGCACCGCAGAAGCTTGTGGTCTCCGAGGCAGGCGCGTCAGTCTATTCGGCATCCGCACTTGCTGCCGCGGAACTGCCCGGCATGGACGTCTCCCTTCGCGGGGCGGTGTCCATTGCCCGCCGCCTGCAGGATCCGCTCGCGGAGCTGGTGAAGATTGAACCGAAGTCGATTGGCGTCGGCCAGTACCAGCACGACGTCACTGCGTCGAAGCTGGACCGCAGCCTCGACGCCGTGGTGGAGGACTGCGTCAACGCGGTCGGCGTCGACGTGAACACAGCCTCGCCGGCGCTGCTGAGCCGGGTGGCCGGCGTCGGACCGTTGCTGAGCGAGAACATCGTGGCCTACCGGAACGAGCACGGACCCTTCGCCAAGCGCAGCGAACTGAAAAAGGTCCCGCGGCTGGGCGCCAAGGCGTTTGAACAGTGCGCAGGGTTCCTCCGGATCACCGGGGGTGCCGAGCCGCTGGACGCTTCCAGCGTGCACCCGGAGGCGTACCCGGTGGCTCGGAAGATCCGGGCCGCCGCGGGGAACGGGCCGGCGTCCGCGCTGAACCCGCGGGACTTCGTGGACGGGGCGTTCGGCCTGCCGACCGTCCAGGACATCATCGCCGAGCTGGAGAAGCCTGGCCGGGACCCGCGTCCGGCCTTCGCGGCGGCCACGTACTCGGAGGGCATCGAGAAGATCTCCGACCTCAAGCCCGGAATGATCCTTGAGGGCACGGTGACCAACGTGGCGGCCTTCGGCGCGTTCGTCGACGTCGGCGTGCACCAGGACGGCCTCGTCCACGTGTCCGCGCTGGCCAACCGCTTCGTTTCGGATCCCCGCGAGGTGGTCAAGTCCGGACAGGTGGTCCGCGTCAAGGTGCTGGAGGCCGACCCGGAACGCAAGCGCATCTCGCTGTCGTTGCGGCTCGACGACGAACCGGCGCCGTCCGGTGAACGCGGCAGTTCCCGGCGCGGCCAGCCGGCGCCGCAGGCAGGCCCCAAGGCAGCTCCGCCGTCAAGTCCGAAGGCCGCACCCAAAGCCGCTCCGAAGGCCTCGCCCGTGAATACGGCCATGGCTGAGGCGCTGCGGCAGGCCGGGCTGGGGAGGTAGCGCGCCACCGCTCGGCGCGTGACCGCTACCGCTCGCCGCGTCATCGCTACCGTTCGGCGCGCGGAGTGACGCATTTCATAGGTTGTGCCTCATGATTACCGGAGGTATCGGCGACCGATTGAGGTCTTTCGCCTCTATGCCGAGAGACACTGACGTCATCGACCGCTAAGGGAGCAATTATGGGCTGGCTGGACCGCGAACGAACCATCGCCCCACCGGGGTTCAACCGCTGGCTGGTGCCGCCCGCCGCGCTGGCCGTGCACTTGTGCATCGGCCAGGCCTACGCGACGAGTGTGTACAAGACAGCCCTGGTCAAGCACTTCGAGGCCAGCCTGACCGAGATCGGCGTGATCTTCTCAATCGCCATTGTGATGCTGGGACTCTCCGCCGCCGTGATGGGCACGTGGGTGGACACCAACGGTCCGCGCAAGGCGATGTTCACCTCGGCCTTGTTCTGGACCAGCGGCTTCCTGGTCGGATCGCTCGGCATCTTCACGGGGCAGCTATGGCTCGTCTACCTCGGTTACGGGTTCATCGGCGGCATCGGCCTGGGCATCGGCTACATCTCCCCGGTCTCCACCCTGATCAAGTGGTTCCCGGACCGTCCGGGCCTCGCCACGGGCATGGCCATCATGGGCTTCGGCGGCGGCGCGCTGATCGCCAGCCCGGTCTCCACCGCACTGCTGAAAATGTACGACCCCAACTCCGACGTCAAGGGCTGGGTGGCCAGCGGCGACTCGGTCGGCAAACTCTTCCTGACGCTCGCAGTCATTTACCTGGCCTACATGATGTTCGGTGCGTTCACCATCAAGGTGCCGGCCGACGGCTGGAAGCCCGCCGGCTTCGATCCCGCCAAGGTGAAGAAGTCCGTGCTCGTCACCAGGGACAACGTCTCCGCCAAGAACGCCATCAAGACTAAGCAGTTCTGGCTGGTCTGGATCGTGCTGTTCTGCAACGTCACCGCAGGCATCGGCATCCTGGAACAGGCCGCGCCGATGATCCAGGACTTCTTCCGCCAGTCCGACGGCGTCTCCCTGGTTAGTGCGGCCGTCGCTGCGGGATTTGTGGGGCTGCTGTCGATCGGCAACATGGCCGGACGCTTTATCTGGTCCTCCACCTCCGATATCACCGGCCGCAAGCGGATCTACATGGTGTATCTGGGCGTCGGCGCGGTGCTGTACACCGTCCTGGCCTTGGCCGGATCGGCCACAACGGCCCTGTACGTGCTGTTGGCCTTTGTGATCATTTCCTTCTACGGCGGCGGCTTCGCCACCGTCCCGGCTTACCTGCGCGATCTCTTCGGCACGTTCCAGGTCGGCGCCATCCACGGCCGGCTCCTGACCGCCTGGTCCGCCGCAGGCATTGCCGGGCCGCTGATCGTCAACGCCTTCCTGGACGCCCAGGGCAAGCCCGGCCAGCTCACTGCGGTGTCCTACCAGCCCGCGCTGCTGACCATGGTGGGTCTGCTGATTATCGGGTTCATCGCCAACCTCATGATCAAGCCCGTTGATGCGCGCTTCCACCAGCCGCGCGAGCAGTCCACCCGATCCGCCGAACCCGCCATGGAGGCATGAGATGAATACCGGAAAAGTCGCCATCGCCTGGACGCTCGTGGGGGTCCCGCTCGGCTACGGCGTGTTCCAGACCCTGACCCGCGTTGCGGCGTTGTTCGGCTGACTGACCACTCGAGGCCGGTCCAGCGGCGCCTGCGGTTCCGGGTCGAGCGGGCAGCCTGCGGCGACCTGCGGTTCCGGGCCGGGTGGGCAGCCTGCGGCGGCCTGCGGTTCCGGGTCGGTTAGGCAGCCGGCGTTAGTGCCGGCGGCCTGAAGTAGCTGTTCCGCCGGGGTCTCCGGCGCGGATCAACGTGCGGGGGCGGGATGAACCAAGGGATT
>JBFGBS010000342.1:0-3332 GCA_041567475.1 Arthrobacter sp. | reverse complement strand
TCGCTGGGGATCGTCAACACCAGCCCCGCAGTGTCCCTCAACGCGTCGATGGCGCCGGCCCTCGCGCGCCGGGGCGGCCTGGGACTCTTCAGCCAGTCCGCCGCGATCGGGGTCGCCCTCTACGCCGCCAGCAGCCGCCGCCGGGTGGGCATTTCAACCTTCCTCTCCGCAGGCAACCGCGCCGACGTGTCCGGTAACGACATGATGCAGTACTGGGAGGACGACGCGGAGACCACGGCGGTCGGCCTCTACCTCGAATCCATTGGCAATCCGCGCAAGTTTTCCCGCTTGGCCCGCCGCCTGGCCCGGACAAAGCCCGTCATTGTGGCGAAATCCGATGCCATGGGACTGAACCTGCCCCCCGGCCATGCCGTCCGCACCACCCTGGCCCCGCCCGAAGCTGTCGACGCCATGATGCGCCAGGCGGGCGTGATCCGGGTCGAAACGATCGAGCAGCTGATGGACGTCGCCCAGATCGTCGCCTGCCAGCCGCTGCCCCAAGGGCCGGGCATCGCCGTCTTCAGCAACTCCCGGGCCTCCGGCAAGGTGGTGGCGGACAGTGCAGCCGCGCAGGGCCTCGGAGTCGAAGACATTGTTACCGATGTTGACCTCGATGCGGGGATGTCCATGGCCCTGCCAGCCTTGCGCCGGGCCCTGCAGAAGAGCCTGAGCCGGAACGATGTGCACGCCGCCGTCGTGGCTTTGCTCCCGGCCCGCGGGCTCACCGTGGAAAGCATCGCCGGAGTCCTCGCCGAATGCTCCGAGTCGACCGGAAAACCCGTGGTCGCGGCCTTCAGCGGCATCCTGGACCCCTCCATCTACGTCGAAGGCATGGTCGGCGCCGAGGGCGGCTCCAGCACCGTTCCGTGCTACTCCAACCCCGGCGCCGCCGTAGCCGCGCTCGCCGCCGTCGTCCGCTACGCGCGCTGGCGGGACCGCGATCACGGCCTGTTCGCGGAACCCGACGGCTGCGACCCGGACGCCGCCCGCAGCGACGTGGAGCAACTGCTGCACACGGTCGGCGGCGAGGACCTGGTCCGGGTGGATGACGCCACGGCGGCAGGGCTGCTGGCCCGCTACGGCATCAATGTGGTTCCGTCCGAACCGTTCGAGACGGAGGACCAGGCCGTGGCTGCCGCGGACCGGCTGGGGTGGCCCGTCGCGCTGAAAACCACGGATCCCGCGCTGCGGCACCGGCTCGACCTCGGCGGAGTGCGGCTGGACATCCAGGACGCCGCGTCGCTGCGCCTCAACGTGCTGCAGATGCGCAAACAGTTGGCACGGTACGGTTCGCCGTCCCTGGAAGTGCAGACCATGGTGCCGGTCGGCCAGGCCTGCACGTTCCGTGCCATCGAAGACCCGCTCCTGGGGCCGGTGATTTCCTTCGGCCTGGCCGGAGACGCCGTCAACCTGCTGGAGGACTGGGCCCACCGGGTCCCGCCGCTCTCCGGCACCGATCTCCACGACTTCATCCGGGCACCGCGCGCCTCCCGGAAACTCTTCGGCTATCAAGGTCTGCCGGCAGTCGACGTCGCCGCACTTGAGGACCTCGCCGCCCGGCTTGCCCGGCTCAAGGACAACCACCCCGAAATCGCCCTCGTCGACTTCAACCCGGTCCTGGCCGGACCCGAAGGCGTCTCGATCCTGGCGGCGGACGTCCGGGTCGCAAACGCTGCGCGGCGCACTGACACCGCGCGCCGCGCGATGCAGGACTGACTGCGGTTAGCATGTCCCCGGCCGATCTGTGAAAATGGAGACCATGACCTCCCAGCCTCAACCGTCCACGCCCGAGGCGCCCGAATCCGGACGCCCGGCCACGCGCCACCACGGTCCCCACGACCACAGCGCGCAGGGCCAGAGCCTGGACGGAGCCCTCCAGAAAGCCGGGTTCTACCCCCGCCTCGTGGCCGACGTCGTCGCCGACGCCCTCGACGGCCGCGACTGCGTGGCGCACCTTGTCCATCTCGAAACACACTTCGACCGCGCCGAGGTCCGGCGGCACATCACGGTGCTCGTGCTGACCGAGGACATGCTGGTGATCACGCACGTCGACGACCAGCAGCTCGACGACGCCGGCGAACAGACCGTGGCCCAGGTCTCCACGGAGTCCGTCCCCGTCACGCAGATCCGCTCGGTGGTGCTCAGCTACATGTACGCCCAGCCACAGGATTACAAACCATCCGATCCCGTCCGCGAGGTCACGCTGTCCATCGCCTGGTCCGGCGGACAGCGCCTCGACATGGGACCCGCGAGCTGCGGGGACCCGCAGTGCGAGGCAGACCACGGCTACAGCGGCACTATCGCGCAGGAAGACATTGTGCTGCGCATCAGCGCCGAGGCCGACGGGCTCCAGGCAGTCCAGGACGCCAAACTCTTCGCACGGGCCCTGCGCGCGGTCAACACCGGATCCGCCGCTCCGGCCCCGCACCCCGCACCGGGAGCACCGCCGCGTCCCCGGATGGGTGTGTTCGCCAACCGCCTGAGCCGCGGCCATCAGCGCTGACATGGCGCCGGCCCGCCTGCCTGAGCCGCTCGCCGTCCCCGCCCAGCCCGCCATGCCGCCGGCCCCGGCCTTCGGCCAGCGATCCATCGCCGAGGTGCTCACCAGCGCCGCGGCGAGCCTGGGGATCCCGGGCTTCGACAACGCGTTGAACCTGCCGGCCGCGACGCGGATCTGCGTTGTCCTGGCCGACGGTCTTGGCCGCAACCTGCTCAAGCAGAAGTCCGCCCACACGCCGTTCCTTCGCTCTGTTATGCAGGCGGGTCAAGGGAACGTGCCGGTGTCCCTCGACTCAGCATTCCCCTCCACCACGGCAGCGTCGCTGGCCAGCTTCGGCACGGGCCTTGCGGCAGGCCAGCACGGGATGGTGGGCTACGACGTTTTGGACCCGGACCAGGACCGCGTGGTGAACATGCTCGGGAACTGGGACGCCGCCGTCGACCCGGCCGTGTGGCAGCCGTTCCGGACCGTCCTGGAGCGCGCCGCCGATCACGTTGACGTGGTCACCGTCAGCCTGCCGCAGTTCGGCAACTCGCCGATGACGCAGGCCGCGCTCCGCGGCGGACGCTTTGTCACCGGTGTCACCTCGCACGCCAGGACCGAAGCGGCGGCGGACGCGATGGCCGGCGGCGCGTCGCTGATGTACTTTTACGTCAACGAACTCGACAAGGCCGGGCACCGCCACGGTTGCGAGTCCCCGCAATGGGAGCACCAGCTTGAAGAGCTTGACGCCACCATGTCGCGGCTCAACGCCACACTGCCGCCCGGAACCACGATCCTCCTGACGGCAGACCACGGCATGATCGACGTTGCCGAATCACAGCGCATCGAT
>JBFGBS010000341.1:0-3362 GCA_041567475.1 Arthrobacter sp. | reverse complement strand
GTCAAGCATTTCGATGCCAGCCTGACCGAGATCGGCGTGATCTTCTCGATCGCTATTGTGATGCTGGGCCTTTCGGCTGCCGTCATGGGCACGTGGGTGGACACCAATGGTCCGCGCAAGGCGATGTTCACCTCGGCCTTGTTCTGGACCAGCGGCTTCCTGGTCGGATCGCTCGGCATCTTCACCGGGCAGCTATGGCTCGTCTACCTCGGCTACGGGTTCATCGGCGGCATCGGCCTGGGCATCGGCTATATCTCCCCGGTCTCCACCCTGATCAAGTGGTTCCCGGACCGTCCGGGCCTCGCCACGGGCATGGCCATCATGGGCTTCGGCGGCGGCGCACTGATCGCCAGCCCGGTCTCCACCGCGCTGCTGAAAATGTACGACCCCAACTCCGATGCCAAGGGCTGGGTGGCCAGCGGCGACTCAGTCGGCAAGCTCTTCCTGACGCTCGCGGTTATTTACCTGGCCTACATGATGTTCGGCGCGTTCACCATCAAGGTGCCGGCCGACGGCTGGAAGCCCGCCGGCTTCGATCCCGCCAAGGTGAAGAAGTCCGTGCTCGTCACCTGGGACAACGTCTCCGCCAAGAACGCCATCAAGACTAAGCAGTTCTGGCTGGTCTGGATCGTGCTGTTCTGCAACGTCACTGCAGGCATCGGCATCCTGGAACAGGCCGCGCCGATGATCCAGGACTTCTTCCGCCAGTCCGACGGCGTCTCCCTCGTCAGTGCGGCCGTCGCCGCGGGCTTTGTGGGGCTGCTGTCGATCGGCAACATGGCCGGACGCTTTATCTGGTCCTCCACCTCCGATATCACCGGCCGGAAGCGGATCTACATGGTGTATCTGGGCGTCGGCGCGGTGCTCTACACCGTCCTGGCCCTGGCCGGATCGGCCACAACGGCCCTGTACGTGCTGCTGGCCTTTGTGATCATCTCCTTCTACGGCGGCGGCTTCGCCACCGTCCCGGCCTACCTGCGCGATCTCTTCGGCACATTCCAGGTCGGGGCCATCCACGGCCGGCTCCTGACCGCCTGGTCCGCCGCCGGCATTGCCGGGCCGCTGATCGTCAACGCCTTCCTGGACGCCCAGGGCAAGCCCGGCCAACTCACGGCGGTGTCATACCAGCCCGCGCTGCTGACCATGGTGGGCCTGCTGATTATCGGGTTCATCGCCAACCTCATGATCAAGCCCGTTGATGCGCGCTTCCACCAGCCGCGCGAGCAGTCCACCCGATCCGCCGAACCCGCCATGGAGGCATGAGATGAATTCCGGAAAAGTCGCCATCGCCTGGACGCTCGTCGGGGTCCCGCTCGCCTATGGCGTGTTCCAGACCCTGACCCGCGTTGCGGCATTGTTTGGCTGACTGACACCACTCGTCCGGCCTCCCGGGAGGGAGGTCGGACTTGCGGCGACGTGAGGCGAACTGCGGTTCCGGGTTGGTTAGGCAGCCGGCAGCAACCTGCGGTTCCGGGGTGATCAGGCAGCGGGCGTTAGTGCCGGCGGCCTGAAGTAGCTGTTCCGCCGGGGTTTCCGGCGCGGGTCAACGTGCGGGGGTGGGATGAACCAAGGGATTTTTTCCCGGACCTGGATGGCCCATTGCTCTTTGTGGATCAAATGGTGGTGAAAGCTGCAGAGCAGCGTTCCGTTGTCAGTTCCGGTGCTGCCGCCTTGGGACCAGTAATTGATGTGATGGGCTTCGCACCAGGGGGCCGGCATGGTGCAGCCGGGGAAGGCGCAGCCGCCGTCCCGAACGGTGATGGCTTTCCGGACGTGGGGCGGAAATACCCGCGAAGCCCGGCCAATGTCCAGAATCTGCCCTTCGCCGCCCAGGACCAAGGGAATGATGTCCGCGTCGCAGGCCAGTTTGCGGATGGTCGACGCGTTGACCGGGCCGCCAAAGAGCATCGACCCGGTAAGTTCCGGCCGGCTACTGCCTTGTTCCGTCCGCATCGCGGCGTGTTTTAGGCCCGACGCCCACGGGCCGGTCCACGGCGCGGCGGAACCAAGGCCCGGCTCGGTGCCGGCGCCGGCCGTCAGGAGCCGCGAGAGCAGGTCACGATAATCGATGGTCACCATGACTTGGGGCCGGAGTCCTCCGGTGGCGGGTAGTGTGCCACTGGCGAGGGCCACTTTGCAGGCGCCCACCAGTCCGTCCAAGAGCTTCTGCGGACGGGAGCGGCGGTCCAGATCTGCTGCATCGTCGGATTGGCTTCGGGGATTGGTGGCCGTGTTCATTACCGTGACGAGGTGTTCAAACTGATCCGGGGTGGCGAAGATCTCCAGATGGTTGAGCCCGTGACGGGATTTGCGGATGAAGGCACCTTGCAGACGCCGTAGGAGCTCTTCCGTGGGTTCCGCGCCGTCCTGATCGATTGCGTCCGTCCAGCGCCGGGCGATCCTGGTGAGGAAGTCGGGGTCGCTTTCCTCGGCCGTGCGGGTCAGCGCACTTTCCATCCGGAGCAACGAGTCGGGGTCCGCAATACCCTGGACCCGGTCCAGGGCCACGGCAACGATGCCCGCGTTCCGGGCGGGAACCTTGGCCGTCGCCATGGCTGCCCCGAGTGCTTCACGCCGTGGTGCTTGAACCTGCCCGGCGAGGATGGTGCGGGGAAGCACGTCGTCGGACAGGGCCAGACGGCGGCGTGCCTCGGCGGCAGAAATCCGCAGCCGTGCGCGGAGGAATTCAACGGTGTTCCGGTAGCCATCGTCAGTTACTGTGTCAGCGGTTGCTGTTGCGGCTGTGCCTGCGCCCGCGGCAGTCTGGAACGGTGCAGGGCCGGCCGGTGCAGTGGGCCCGGGGGTCCCGTTGCCGTCGGCCCCGGCGGCAGGTACGTCGCGCCAACCCGTGGTCCACGAGCCGTTGCCGCCTTCCGCGCCCGGCGTCGTCCGGAGGCTGGCCTGCCGGCGGGTCCGGTCGACGGCTCGGGCAGCCACGAGCTGCAGGTAGTCGAGCGTCCGCGAGATCTGCTCAATGCGCCCGGCAAAGTCCGCCGCTTCCCGGAAGGAAAACGTGTCAGCCGCCGGCACGGCCGCATTGCTTGCCTCCGTCAGGCTGGCGTAGATGGCATCAAGGGTGGGCAAACCCGGCAGGCTAGGATCCGCCGGGCCGTCCTGAGCCGGGCCGTTCAGAACCCCGCTCTGTTGTGTGCACCAGTCCCTGGCTTCCATGGTCTAACTCTGCCGGAGGGGTACGACATTAATGCGGGAATGATTTGAGTCGCCGAGCGACGCCGGCGACCACTTCCGCTGCTCAGGCCCGTAGCGTCCGCGGCCGGCCGAACTGGGTGAAGACGCCGGGGGAGAACAGGACAGAGTCCGGCGGCCCGGCCACCTCGATGCCGGCCGCCGCGATGAGTTGG
>JBFGBS010000340.1:0-3366 GCA_041567475.1 Arthrobacter sp. | reverse complement strand
CTGCCGCCGCGGCGCTGGCAGCAGCTGCTGCTCGCCGGCGTCGTCGGGCTGCTGTTTGCGGTGCCGTTCAATCTGGGATTCGCGGCGAACTCCCCCGAGCTGGCGCTGCTGGTCGGGAACCTGCTCGCGTTCGCCGCGGGTCAGCGCGGCGGGATCCGGCTCCGCTTTGAGGGCTCACGCCCGCTGACGCCGACGACGACGGAGTTCCGGTTCCGCCCGGAGCGCCCGCTCCGGTATGCGGCCGGGCAATACCTGGAACTGCACCTGCCCCGTACCAGGGCGGACGGAGCCGGGGCCGACGGAAAGGGGCCGCGGCGTGTCTTCAGCCTGACCAGTGCGCCCGGGTCTCCCGTTTTGGCGATCGGGGTGGGCACCGCCGAACCGGTGTCGGCCGCAAAACAGACCCTGCTGGCCCTCGAACCCGGCGATGAGGTGACCGGCACGGCGGTGGGCGGCGACTTTGTCCTGCCCCGGGATCCCGGGGTCCCGGTGCTGCTGATTGCCGCCGGCATCGGCATCACCCCCTACCTCGCCCAGTTGGGCGCCGGCGCAGCCCGGGACCGTGACGTTGTCCTGCTGTACCTGGTCCGGAACGCCGCCGAGCTCGCCTACGCCGACGAACTCGAACGTTCCGGAGCCCGCGTCATCGTCCGGCTCGCCGACGGATCCAGCCCGCCCGGCTTCGCACAGGATGCCGGGGACGCGCGACTGGACGGGGCGCGGCTCCGCGAGCTCGTCCCGGATATTGCCACGCGGCAGGTATACGTCTCCGGCTCACCGGCCAGTGTGCGTTCTCTGCGGACGGCGGCCCGGGACGCGGGCGCCCGCCGGGTTCAGGTGGACTCGTTCGCGGGCTACTGAGCGGTTCTTTGCGACACCCCGCGCGTCGATTTTCCTTTGTGGGCCTCATTCCTGCTAAGCTCTAGGACGTCCCGCCGGTAACGGCAGGATCCCTGACTGCCCTCGTAGCTCAGGGGATAGAGCGTCTGCCTCCGGAGCAGAAGGTCGTTGGTTCGATTCCAATCGAGGGCACAGCAGCGAGAACCCGCCGTTTCATTGGAAACGGCGGGTTCTTGCGTTCCCGGCGACAGAGAGCCGACCGGAAATTCACCTCGAGGGAGCCGCCTGCGGCCGGTTGTCGGCGCCTGCCCGTAGGCTGATCGCATCGTCAGCGGAAGCACGAAGGGGTCTCGCATGTTTTGTTCCATCATCCCGCCGTACCTGCTGCGCCGCGTGGCGTCGCTGCACGAACCCCGGCTCTCCGAGGCTGCCGCGGCGGCGCGGAAAGCCTTGCGGCAGGCCCCCGGCTTCCAGGCGACCCGTGAGCAGCTGGCGCCCGGCTCTCCCCCGGCTCCCCCGGGCCTGCGCGGAGAAAAGCCCGGCCCGCCGGAGCGGACCATCTATGACGCCGCGTCCACCGAGGAGCTCCCGGGCACCGTGGTCCGCAAGGAAGGTTCGCCGCCGACCGGCGACCTTGCTGCGGACGAAGCCTACGAGGGGCTGGGGCACACCCACCGGCTCTACATGGACGCCTTCGGCCGCGACTCCATCGACGGCCGCGGCCTGCCGCTCAATGCCACCGTGCACTACGGCGAGCGCTACGACAACGCGTTCTGGGACGGACGGCAGATGGTCTTCGGCGACGGAGACGGCCAGATCTTTGACCGCTTCACGAAGTCCCTGAGCGTGATCGGCCACGAACTCGCCCACGGGGTCACGCAGTACTCGACCGGGCTGGTCTACCGGTACCAGGCCGGGGCCCTGAACGAGTCCGTGTCCGATGTCTTCGGGGCCCTCGTCGAGCAATACGCAAAACAGCAGTCCACGGCCGAGGCGAGCTGGCTGATCGGAGAAGGCCTCTTCACGGACCAGGTCCAGGGCTCTGCCCTGCGGTCCATGAAGGCACCGGGAACGGCTTACGACGACGACATTCTCGGCAAGGACCCGCAACCAGACTCCATGGACTCCTACATCCGGACCAGCGCGGACAACGGCGGGGTGCACCTGAACTCCGGCATTCCGAACCGGGCCTTCTGCCTCGTCGCGACGGCGCTGGGCGGAAATGCGTGGGAGACGCCCGCGCAGATCTGGTACGAGACCCTGACCGGAGGTTCCCTTGCGCCGAAGGCGACTTTCCGGACGTTCGCCCGGGCCACGGCCGGCACCGCGAGGGAACGCTTCGGAGCGGATTCGAAAGAGCATGACGCCGTGCGGTCCGCGTGGGAAACTGTGAAGGTAAGGCTCTAATCCGTCCCACGGACCGCGGTCTGGTCAAGACCGCAGTCCCGTAACGATTGCAGTCCCATGAATCTACTGCCCCATGAAGGTCACAGCCTGCTGAAAATCACCGTGGAACGCAGCGGAGGCTTTGCCGGCATCAAACGGGTCTGGACCGCCGAAGCGGCAACTCCGGACGAAGTGAAGCGCTGGCAGCCGGTCGTCGAGGCGTGCCCGTGGGAGTCCCTCCCGGCGCGGGGCCCGCGCAACGGCGCCGGCCAGCCGGACCGGTTCATCTACAGCATCCGGGCCGGGCAGCACCGTGCGACGGTGCCGGAGCAGGCCCTGACCGGTCCGTGGCGGACCCTTGTGGATCTGGCCAAGGAAGCCGCGAAATCACCGCGGCCGCCGGACGGCCGCTAAACGGCAGCCAGGTGTCCCCGGAAAGTCCGCCGGTAGCCCTGCGGGCTGGTATCGAGCGCCTTGGCAAAGTGGTGGCGCAGCAGGACCGAGTGGCCGAACCCCGCTTCCCGCGCCACCTCATCGATGCTGAAATCCGTGGTCTCCAGCAGTTCCTGCGCCCGTAGCACCCGCTGGGCGTTGAGCCAGGCCGCCGGCGTCGCGCCGGTCTCGGCGCGGAACCGGCGGGCAAAGGTACGCGGGGACATGTGCACCCGGGCCGCCAGTTCGCTGACGGAATGTTCCTCCTGCAGGTGCCGGACCATCCACTCCAGCAGCCGCTCCATCGGTTCGGATCCGCACGCCGGGATCGGCCGGTCGATGTACTGGGCCTGGCCGCCATCGCGGTGCGGCGGAACCACCATGTCCCGGGCGATCCCGGCAGCCACCCTGGCGCCGAATTCGACCCGGATCAGGTGCAGGCAGGCATCAACGCCCGCGGCCGTTCCGGCGCTTGTGATGACCCGGCCGTCCTGGACGTAAAGCACGTTCTCGTCCACGAGCACCTTCGGATACTGGGCTGCCAGCAGGCCGGAGAAGTGCCAGTGTGTGGTGCAGCGGCGGCCGTCGAGCAGCCCGGCACGGGCCAGCGCGAAGGCCCCCGAACAGATCGACATCACCCAGGCACCGCGCCGGTGGGCTGCCCGCAGGGCATCCAGCACCGCTTCGGGGATGTCCTGGCCGTCGTCG
>JBFGBS010000339.1:0-3377 GCA_041567475.1 Arthrobacter sp. | reverse complement strand
TGCACGCGAGAGGCGTGCGGTACGGCGAGCACGAGTGTTGTTAGCCACTTGTGTCCTTCCAATATCTGCGGTGTGTCAGTGTTACTGGCCTCCACGATGGAGAGCATCGGCCAACCGCTGCCTTTTGCTACTGGGCACAGGACATCCCGGGTCAAATCATGGATTTGGTGGGGTGCGTGGCTGTGCCTTGCCAGACAAAGATCAAGCCTACCATGATGGGCCGGCGCCATGGCGGCGCGGACGCGGGAGCGTCCCCGTGGGATCACCCGTTGGAGCGCCCGGTCACATCCGGGCGTGCGCGCCGCGGCTGCTCCGCCGGCCGAAGGAGGCCGCTCCCAGGAATTCGACGGCCACGAAAGGTTCCTGGCCGACCACCCATTCGTCGTGTCCGGGCGGGATCGCGTAGGTGTCGTTGGCGTGGATGCGGGAGCGCAGGCCGTCGGCTGTTTCTATCTCCAGTTCGCCTGAGATGCAGACTCCGAGGTGGTGGTGCTGGCAGGAGGCAGTCTGTTCGTATCTCCTGATGTCGCCGGACCACCGCCAGCCCGGGTCCAGGACCAGCCGCGCAACCGTGAAATCATCCACGGTGACGAGGTCAAACTCCGCCTTGTCGGGGCGGCGCTTCCGGTCCGGGGCGTCGAAGGACTTGATGGCCATGGCTGTGACGCAATTGACGGGCATAGGACCCTACCTGGGGCTCAGTGAGTTCGCTGGCATAAAACGCTGGCATAAAAGACCGTACCGCCGGTCCGTCGTGCGCTGGTCTGACTCCCGGCGTTGTGAACCACTGTCCCCGGCGGCGCACGCGCGGCCAGCAGATTCGTGCTGCCGCAAGTTCCACGTTAGCCCTCCTGGGGCGGAAGTCAACGGTGGAAATCGACGGCGGCGCCGCCCTCAGGTGCCGCGGATGATGTTCCGCAGCCGTTCGAGCCGGGGGGCGATTTCCCGTTCAGCGCCGTTGGCCGTGGGCTGGTAGTAGTCCCGGCCCACGAGGTCGTCAGGCGGGTATTGCTGGGCGGCCACTGAATGCGGCGCGTCATGGGCATATTTATAGCCCTGGCCGTGGCCCAATTGCTTGGATCCGGGATAGTGGGCGTCCCGGAGGTGGGCCGGGATGCCGTTGCCCAGGCCGGCCCGGACATCGGCGATGGCCTGGTTGATGCCCAGGTAGGCGGCGTTCGACTTGGGGGCGGTGGCGAGATGCACAACGGCTTCGGCCAGGACGATCCGGCCTTCGGGCATCCCGATCAGCTGGACGGCCTGGGCTGCCGCGACGGCGGTCTGGAGCGCCGTCGGATCGGCCATGCCGATGTCCTCGGCAGCCGAGATGACGATCCGCCGGGCAACAAACCGGGGGTCCTCCCCCGCCTCCAGCATCCTGGCCAGGTAGTGCAGTGCCGCGTCAACGTCGGAACCGCGGATCGACTTGATGAAGGCACTGGCGACGTCGTAGTGCTGGTCGCCGGCCCGGTCATAGCGCACGGCCGCGACATCCAGTGCCCGTTCCGTGTGCTTGAGCCCGATCAGGACCGGGGCGTCGGCGGCAGCGTCATCCGCGTCGCCGAACGCAACCCCGGCCGCGGCTTCAAGCGCGGTGAGGGCCCGGCGTGCGTCCCCGCCGGAGAGCCGGACCAGATGCGCGAGGGCCTCGGGGCTGAGCTCCACCCTGCCGCTGAGCCCGCGGGGGTCCGCGACGGCCCGGTGCAGCAGCCCTTCGATGTCGGCGTCGGTCAGGGGCTTGAGGGTCAGCAGCAGCGACCGCGACAGGAGCGGAGAGACAACGGAAAAGGACGGATTCTCGGTAGTGGCCGCGACAAGGACCACCCAGCGGTTCTCGACGCCGGGCAGCAGGGCGTCCTGCTGGGCCTTGTTGAAGCGGTGGATCTCGTCGAGGAAAAGCACCGTGGTGGTCTTGAACAGGTCGCGGGCCGTCAGCGCCTCATCCATCACCCGGCGGACGTCTTTCACGCCCGCGGTGATCGCGGACAGCTCGACGAACTTCCGGCCTGGACCCTTGGCAATGACGTGGGCCAGGGTGGTCTTGCCCGTTCCCGGCGGGCCCCAGAGAATCAGGGAGCTCGGACCGGCCGGCCCGGTGGCGTCGGTCCCGGCCGCGAGCTGCCGCAACGGAGAACCCTGGCCGAGCAGATGCTGCTGTCCCACAACGTCATCGAGGGTCCGTGGCCGCATCCGGACGGCCAGCGGGCTGCGCGGCGAAGCGGGCCCGCCCGGAGTCCGGCCCGCCGCGGAGGAAGCGTCGCCGGCACCGTCATCACCGTCGTCGCCGTCGGGTCCGGTGCCAAAGAGATCATCCACATAGATAGGCTACTTCTAGTTTCAGCGGACGATGTGCAGGCAGAGGACCCCTTATGGCAGTCAGCGACGGTTCAGCCTCGCGCGTGGCGTACGTTTCCGGTGACCGGCTCGCCGGCTGGGTGGAGCGTTTCGGCGCCGGTCACGGCACGCCGGTGATGACCGACGTCGACGGCGGCCTGCAGCTGGCCGCCCCGGACGGCGCCGTCGCCCTGCTCCAGCCGCCGTGGCCGGCGGACGGACGCCCCGGGCGGGGCAGCGACGCCCTGGCGCGGCTCATTTCCCTCGCCGGTCAACCGCGCTGCATCGGCGCGATCCTGGTCCGGCGCGGCGGGTATTCCGTGGCCGTTGTCCGTGAGGGAGAAATCCTGGCGTCCAAGACCGGTACGGGCCGGGCCGAAGGACGCTCGGCGGCAGGCGGCTCAAGCCAGCAACGCGTCGCGCGGCGCCGGGCCAATCAGGCCGACGCCCTGGCCGGGGCCGTCGCCGAACACGCGGCCAGGATTTTTGCCGGGCACCGGGTGGAATACCTGGCGCCCGGCGGGGACCGGCCGCTGCTGGAGCTTGTCCTTGCCGAACCCGCGCTGAAACCGTACGCCGGCCTGGCCAGGCTACGGTTCCTGGACGTCGCCGATCCGAAGGCTGCCGTGCTGAAGAGCGCCGCGGCCCGGGCCTGCTCGGTGCGGATCCTCATCACGGATCCCCCGCCATAGTCCGGTACCGGGGTCGCTGCGGCCGATTCGATGTCCGCGTGCGTTTGCGATGCGCCGCGACGTCGACCGGGCGCCTCATCGTCGAAACGGGCGACGGCGGCGGCCTCAGCAGCCGGTCAGGGCGCGCTTCGGCCGGTCCTGGCGGTAGACGTATCGGCCCGCCTCAATGAATCCTGCCCGTTCGTAGAGACTGCGGGCGCCGGTATTGGCGGCCGTGACCAGCAGCCAGTACCCGGACAGTCCCCGCGCCGCGCCGGCCCGGAGCAAGGCCTGGGTGACGCGGGTCCCGAAGCCCCGGCGCCGGGCGTCAGGCCGGGCTGCCATGCAGTACAGCCCGCCCCGGCCTTGCAC
>JBFGBS010000338.1:0-3379 GCA_041567475.1 Arthrobacter sp. | reverse complement strand
GACACTTGCCTGGAGAACCCCCGCGGCCAGGGCTGTCCGGGAGCGGCGCCGCTGCCCTGAGCCGCGTCGTCCGTGATGCGCCCCGCCGCCTGTGATCCGCGTCGCGTCGGGAATAGTTGCATGCGCTCCACAGTTGCCGCCTACAGAGCCAATCCCTGCGAAAGGAACTGCACATGCTGTTTTCCCCGATGAACCTCGGCGAGCTTGAACTGAACAACCGCCTCGTGATGGCACCGCTGACCCGTGTCCGCTCCGGCAAAGAAGGCATCCCGGGCCCCCTGGTGGTGGAGTACTACCGCCAGCGCGCCTCGCTCGGATTGATCGTCAGCGAAGGAACCTACCCGAGCCATGCCGGCCGTGGATTCCCGGGACAGCCGGGGCTCGTGACTGAGGCGCAGCTCGAAGGCTGGTCCAAGGTCACCTCCGCCGTGCACGCTGAAGGCGGCCGGATCTTCGCCCAGGTCATGCACGCAGGCCGGGTCACCCACGAGGCCACCACCGGCGGCTACGAGGTGGTCGCGCCGAGCGCCATCGCCATAGACGGCGAAACCCGCACCTACGAGGGCAAGAAGTCGCTCCCCGTCCCGCGCGCTCTCACCACCAACGAGCTGCCCGGCGTCGTCCAGGAATTCGTGACGGCCTCGCGCAACGCGATCGGCGCAGGGTTCGACGGCGTCGAGCTGCACTCCGCCAACGGCTACCTGCTCCACGAATTCCTCTCACCGGCGTCGAACCAGCGCGACGACGCCTACGGCGGATCGCCGGAAAACCGCGCACGCTTTGTCATCGAAGTAACCGAAGCCGTTGTGGCCGCAATTGGCGCGGACCGGGTCGGCATCCGCATCTCGCCGGAGCACAACATCCAGGGCGCACTCGAGCAGGATGCCGCGGATGTCCTGGCAACCTATGGGCACCTCGTTGACGCCTTGGCACCGCTGAAGCTGGCCTACCTGAGCGTCCTGCACAATGAGCCCACGGGCGATGTTGTGCGTGAACTCCGGACGCGTTTCGGCGGAAAGTTCCTGCTGAACACCGGCTTCGGGACCATCACCACACCCGAGGAAGCCACCGCGCTGATCGCAGACGGCCACGCTGACGCCGTCGTGGTCGGTCGCCCCGCCATCGCGAACCCGGACCTTGTCCGCCGCTGGCGCGAAGGCCTTCCCGTGAACGAGCCGGACCAGGCCACGTTCTACAGCGAAGGCGCCGAGGGTTACACGGACTACCCGGCCTACCAGAACTAGGCCCGGCGGCAGCACGCAACCCGGCTAGACCTCCGCCACCACTGGACATGTCCCGTGGCGGCGGCAAACAGTGGGCAGAACACCATTCTGCCCACTGTTTGCGTTTAAGACTGAGCATGTCCATCGGAGGGGGCGGTTGAGCGCTGGCATAAGCCAATGAAGGCGCCGAGTTGTCCGAGGCCTTCGGGATGCGGAGGGAGGTGGTTGGTGAGTTCCGGGGCCCGGATGATCACCGCGCGCCACTGGCCCCGGGACACCGCGACGTTGATCCGGTTGCGAGAGAGCAGGAACTCCAGGCCCCGCGGAGCCTCGGCCACGGCCGAACACGCCATGGACACCACCACCACCGGCGCTTCCTGGCCCTGGAACTTGTCCACGGTCCCCACCCGGACCCCGGACAGGCCCGCGCCGTCGAGCGCTTCACGGATCAGGTTGACCTGGGCGTTGTAAGCGGCGACAACCAGGATGTCGGTGGTGTCTAGCAGCCGGCTGGTCCCCGCGTCGTGCCAGCGGAGACCCAGATGCCGCCGTACCTGCCGGACCGCCTCGGCAGCCTCCTCGGGGGAGGACGTGCTGTTGCCCTGGTGCTCAACCAGCACCGTTTCGATCCCGGCGGGAACGCCCTCGAGCCGCCGCAGGTCAGCCGCGGGAGCGGAGCGCAGCCGGCCCTCATAGGAAAGCTCTGAAACGGCTGTGCACAGGGCGGTCGTCATCCGCCACGAGTCGGCGAGGAAATACCCCAGGTCCGCCGGCAGTGTGTCATGGCCTGCCGAGATCCAGCCCAGCGCCGAGTCGTCCACCGGTTCCGGATGCGAGCCCTGGCTAACCTGCGGCAATTGCTGCGGGTCGCCGAGGAGCAGGAGCCGGCTGCCGGCCCGGGCAACAGCCAGGGTGTTGGCGAGGGAAAACTGTCCGGCCTCGTCGATCACCAACAGATCCAGGGATCCGGCCGGCACCGTGGCTCCGGTCATGGTCCAGGCCGTTCCGCCCACGAGGGCGCCACCGGCCGAGCCGAGCAACCGGGCAACGTCCCGCGCCGAGCGCTGAGTCCAGGGGAGGGCGTCCTTGTGCTTGACCTCCTTGGCCACGAGGCTGGGGTCGACGCCTGCCTTGGTCACCGCCGTCCTCAACAGGTTTTCGACGACGGCGTGCGATTGCCCGACGACGCCGACCTTCCAGCCCCGGGCCACCAGCCGGGCGATCACGTGCGAGCCCACATGGGTTTTGCCGGTCCCCGGCGGTCCCTGGACGGCCACGTAGGAGCGGTCCAGGGCTGCGACGGCGTCCGTAATGGCGTCGATGAACCGGTCGGGGCCCTTGCCCGGCGCGGGCAGCGGCGCCCCGCCGACCAGCCGTGGCGGCACCCTGCGCATGAGCTCCAGGGCGGGGTGGCGCGGGAACGCGAAGCTGCCGATCGTTCCCGATGCGCTCGCCGCCCGTAGCCCGGCGGCGACTTCCGCGGCCAGCTCCGCCAGGGCCGCTTCGATGTTCTTGGTCGGCAGCGGCTCCTTTTCGGTCAGGGCAATGGGCAGCTGCGCGTACGGATCGACGTCGCGGCGGAGCTTGTCCCGGATCACCACGATGTCCTTGCCATCCTCATGACCGACTTGCAGGACCTCCGTCCCGAACCAGCCGTTCCGTCCCGTTCCGCCGGACCCGGTTCCTTCGAGGCCGCCGGGCAACGGCGCGGTATACATGCGGAACCAGCTGCTGCCTTCGCGGAGGTCCGAGCCCGGGCTGATTGTGCCCGTCAGTTTCACCCGGCGTTCCGGCAGCTTCGTGCCCTCCTGCCTCCAGTCTTCGAGGACTTCGGCGGATTCGACCAGGAAGACGTTCCGATCCTGCTGATGGGTATCCGGTCCGTTTTCACAACGGTCGAAGTGGGCCCACCAAAAGGATTTCCGTTCGCGGCGGTGGTAGCTGACCGCCGCCGCCAGCATGGCCACCGCCTTCCGGTCGGTCTCGCGCAGTCCCCGACCGGGTTCGCTGAATGCGGCCAGGTCCAGCTCGGCCGGAGACAGATCGTCGCCGACCGGCACGGACGGCGCCTGCCCACGATCGGCCGGCGCAGCAGCTTGGGCCTGCCCGGTGTGAGCTGTGATGCCGCGTTCCCCGGCGAGGCCCAACAGCCAGTT
>JBFGBS010000337.1:0-3398 GCA_041567475.1 Arthrobacter sp. | reverse complement strand
CTTGCCGAGCCGCACCTGCACGGAGGTGATTTCCTCCCCCGTGAAGAACCGGACCGCGTCGAATTCGTGGACCACCGAATCGTTGATCAGCATCTCGTTGGTAAAGCCCGGCGGGGTGGTGGGGTTGCGGTGCTGGTGGTGGAGCATCAGCAGCTCCCCGAGTTCGTTCGCGCGGATCATCGCGCCCAGGGCGGCGTATTCGGCGTCGAAGCGGCGCATGAACCCGACCTGGATCCGCGGCCGGCCCAGCTCCACCTCGGCCTGGACGATCTTCCACGCCGAGGCCGCGTCCGGGGTCAGCGGCTTCTCGCACAGGATCGGGAAGTCCCTGGCGAGGGCCGCGAGCAGGATCTCCTCGTGCAGGAACCCCGGGGTCGCGATCAGGACCGCGTTCACGTCCCCGTTGTTCAACGCCTCCGCGGCGTCGGTAAGGGCCACCGCGCCCGGGATCCCCTCGACCGCGGCCTGCGCCCGGGCGAGATCGACGTCGACGACGGCCGCGACCTCCGCCCCGTGGATCCGGGTGTTCAGCCGCGCGATGTGGTCCGCGCCCATCCGGCCGGCGCCGATGACGGCTACGCGAAGAGGTTCAGTCATTGTTCTTTCCTTACCTGGTATCTCATTGAAGTTGTGGATCACTCCCGGACAGGCACGAACCAAACACTGCCCGCCCCGCCCATGCCATCAATCACGCCGCCCCCGGCCACATTGGTGCACGGGCGGGGAAGGTTTTTGCGCGCTAGGGGCGTTGACTATCCCGGCTTGTGATCACTTTTTGGGCACTGCCAGTTCACCGGTGACGTACTGCGCCCGGCCGAATCCGAAGGACCAGTCTTCCGCCGTGTTTTCGACGTAGCCGATGAAGACGTTCTCGCCGGCGACGCCGAGTTCACCGAGTTTCGCTGCCACGGCTGCGAAGAGCTGCTGCTTGGCTTCCTGGCTCCGGCCGCTCTGGGTGAAGATTTGGATCATCACCACGTCATTGGTTCGCTCGAAGCCGAGGCCCGCGTCCTGGGCAAAAATCTGCCCTGTGGGGTGTTCGGTGAGGATGTGGAAATAGTCGCGCTCCGGAATGCCGTATTCGGCCAGGATGGCGTCGTGGATGCCACGGCTGAGTCGCTGCAGATCCTCGGAACTGCGACCTGCGTTGACATCAATGCGCACGAGGGGCATTTACTTCTCCGTTCAATGTGTCCGGACATAAATTCGTCCGTAGATGGAATCCGGGTAGGGCCGTAGGCCCGATTCGGGGAACTTCGGAACGACGGCGCACCTCAGAAGATCGCGGCCTTCTCACCTGATTGTGCGGGGGGCGTGACGACGGGTATCGCCCCGGTGCGGAAATGTACTTCCAGTTCTTCCAGGGAGTGTCCCTTTGTCTCGGGCACGAACTTGGACACGAAGACCAGGGACGCGACGTTGACCAGGGCGAAGACCGTAAAGGTTCCGGTCGAGCCCAGCGCCACGACGAGGATCGGGAACAGGAAGGAAATTCCGGCGTTGACAGTCCAGAGCGCAAAGACGGCGATGCCCATCGCGAATCCCCGGATGGCCATCGGGAAGATCTCTGACAGGAGCAGCCAGACGCAGGTGCCGATGAAGCACTGGACGAAGGCGACGAACAGCATCATGGCCGCGAGGATGATGTAGCTGACGAAGTCCGACGGGGGGAGCAGGAAGACAACAGCGAGGATGGCCTGGGATGCGACCACGCCGGTGAACCCGATGACGAGCATGCGGCGTCGCCCGATGAAGCCCAGCAGGTAGATGCCAAGAATGGTCATCACCACGGAGGTCACGCCCACCGCGACCGTGGCCACAAGCGAGGCGCTGATTCCGAGCCCGCTGCGTTCCAGGATCGTGGGAGCGTAGTAGTTCACCGTATTGATTCCCGTGGCCTGCTGGACTACTGCGAGGCCGATCCCAATCCACAGGAGCTTGCGCATCCACGGATTGTTCTTCAAATCGCGCCAGGCGGACCGCTCATTCTTTGCAGTGGTGGCAGCGTCGACGATTTCCCGGTATTCGAAGTCGGCTTCCTCCGGGGTGCGGCTGAGGTCCAGGATGCGGCGGCTGTCGGAGAAACGCTCCCGGATCGCGAACCAGCGCGGTGACTCCGGCAGGATGAGCATGCCGATGAGCAGGGCGACGGCCGGGACCGAAGCGATACCCAGCATGAGGCGCCAGACTTCCGGGTCCTGCACGAGGGAGTCCAGGAGCGCGTTGATGGCGAAGGCGAGCATCTGGCCGGTCACGATCATAAGTTCATTGATGGTGACCATACGGCCGCGCAGGTGTGCCGGGGCCATTTCGGCCAGGTATAGGGGACAGGTGACAGCCGCGGCGCCAACGCCGAGACCAAGGATCACACGGGCGAGCACCATGAAGCCCACGGTCGGGGCTACGGCACAGGCCAAAGCGCCCACCAGGAAAAGCGCCGCGCAGACCAGAAGCGTGCCGCGGCGTCCGAGCGTATCGGCCAGCCGGCCCCCGCTGAGCGCGCCGAGGGCGGCGCCGGGGAAAAGGAGTGCGCTGACCACCATGGCTTCTTCGACGGGGCTCATGCTCAGTGAGTCCTGCATGTAGAGCAGCGCGCCGGAGATGACTCCGGTGTCATAGCCGAACAGAAGGCCGCCCAGAGTGGAGATAGCGGTAAGGCGCGTGAGATATCCGCGATGTTTAGAGCCCGATGCGGGCGTGCGTGCTTGCAACGACATTGTTGGCTTCCTCGGATTGATTGGGCCCGGACGTCTGGACCGTCGGCGGGTGATCCTGCGAGTGCGCCGGATCACGTTCTCCATCAAATTTAGAGCGCTCTAATGGCATAGTCAATACTTTGTCCTGACAAATGCTTGGACTTCTGGCCCGCGCCGAGGGAGTGGACCTTTGGGCCGATGCCTAACGGCGCCCGAAGGGGTGCAGCCGCCTCATAGCCGGCGTCGTGGCGGCCCGGTGGTTCTCCGCACCACCAAACGGGGATCGACGTGGAGAGTTATCGACGGGGACTGCGTGTCGCCGTCCAAACGCTGAAGGATAGTCGCTGCCGCCAGGCGCCCAAGTTCCTGAGCGTGGTGATCGACAGTGGTCAGGCTCACCAGATGGGACCCGGCCAGCTCGGTATTGTCATACCCGACGACGGAAACATCGCCGGGTACCGAGACGCCCCTGCTGGACAGTTCGTCAAGAACACCCAGGGCGACCAGATCATTGGCGGCAAAAATTGCGGTCGGCTGATCCGCACCCGAATCCAGGTACCGGCTGATGGCTTGACGGCCGCCACGTTCGGTCATATCGGCCGTAATCATCACCGGTGCCAGACCCCGGTTCTCCATCGCCTGGACGTATCCGAGCCGACGCCCTGGATACGGCAGCTCCGGCGGTTTCGCTATATGAAGAAT
>JBFGBS010000336.1:0-3399 GCA_041567475.1 Arthrobacter sp. | reverse complement strand
TGCACGGTATCCCCGGCGACGAGGCAGACCGCGCCCGCGCCTGGTCGGACGAGACCTACGCCCGGCTGGTCCGCGCCAAGTCCATCTATGACCCCGGCAACCTGCTCCGGTTCCAGCACGCCGTCGGACAGGAGGCAATCCCGGGCTGAGGCGCCGCTGGCGGCGGGACCTTGGCGAGTGCGGGCAGCTTAACTAGGCTCCGGGTACGATCCGATGATGGAGGACGCATGAAACCCCTGCCACTGTTGAGTCTTGTTTCCCGCCTAGAGGACGCCGCCCGCCTTGATCCGTGGGTGGCACGGATCAAAAGCGTGGTCGATGCGGTAATCCAGCCCCAGCAGCTGCGGGACGTGCTGCACGGGATACCCATTGGCCACCCAGTCCATCCGATGGCCGTCCAGGTCCCGCTCGGGGCCTGGACCTCCGCGGCCGTCCTGGATGCCTTTCCCGGAAACGGCCGTGCTGCGTCCTTGCTGGTCGGGATGGGAGTGGCCAGTGCCGTACCCTCCATGGTCTCCGGCCTGACCGACTGGTCCGAACTCCACGAGCAGCAGCAGCGCGTGGGCTTGGTCCATGCCGCCGGGAATGTGGCCGCGGTGTGTTTCTATGCGGCTTCGCTCGCCGAGCGCAGCCGCGGCAATGCAGTCCGGGGGAAGGCGTTCGGGTACCTTGGCCTGGCGGCTGTGGCCGCGGCAGGCTTTCTCGGCGGGCACCTGGCCTACCGGCAGGCAGCCGGGGTCAACCATACCGAGGACGTCCCGCACCGTTTTCCCGTGGGCTGGCAGAGCCTCGCGCCGCTGCACGAGTTCGCCGACCGTAAACCGGAGCGGCGAGTCGTGGCCGGTGTTCCCTTGCTGGTATTCCGGAACGGGGAGCAGGTCCACGTCCTCGCGGACGTCTGCAGCCACCTCTCCGGCCCGCTGCACGAGGGCACGATCACCGGCGGCGACGACCCCTGCGTCGTCTGTCCCTGGCACGGCAGCGTGTTCTCGCTTCGCAGCGGCGAGGTTGTCCACGGCCCCGCGACGGCGGGCCAGCCGTGCTTCGATACGCGCATGACGGACGGGGTCCTCCAGGTTTGCCTGCCGGGGGCAGGGTAGGGAAGAGCCGCGGGGAGGCGGCCCGGGCCGGACGTCGCCTCGAGTGCGGACGACCCGGTCGCTGGCGGACCACTCCGATGTGAGGGCAAGGAAAAACCCCGCAGGCACTTGGGGGGCATGTCTCCGGGGTTAATCCTCAAAAACTATACCCCAAGGGGTATGTGGGCGCAAAGTGGCGTGAGGTGGAAGTATCCCTGCCGCGCCCCCGGCGGCACCGCGAGCCGTGGGTGGAGTGACTCCGAATCGTAACCTGACGGCACAACACAGGCGCACTTGAGACGGTATGGTGATGTAGGTCACCGCAAGGATCCTGCTCCGGTGCTTGCGGATGTTCCGGGTCCATGTAGCGACCGACGGCAGAGCGAACTGCCTTGGAGCCGGGACGACGGGCGGCCTGTGTTTATTGGGGGCAGGCCGGCCGTTGAACGGACGCCGGGGTCTTCTGCATGACGGAGCCGTGGCAGGGTTCCATTGACCCGGCAGGTGTCATCTTCGCCCTCACCTTCATCAACCCGGTGGTGCCGCTGATGCTGGAATTGTCCGCCCTGCGCCGGATGAAATCCGCCGTCTTCGGGATCATGATGAGCATGGAACCGGCCATTGCACTCCTGGTGGGCGTGCTGGTCCTGAGCCAGAGCCCCTCCCTTCTCCAGGTCCTCGGCATCGGTCTGGTCATCGCGGCCACCGTTGCGGCCCAACTGCGCAGCCGCCGTGCAGGCCGGCGCCGCGACGGCCGGAGGCCCATGTCCCGCCGGGCCGGGGGCAGCAGGGCACAGATACATCCCCGCGTGGCAGCGTTCCGATCGAATCGTGATGCTCGGGTGGCCTTTCCGCGGGCCCCTGCATGGCTGGGGATCGCCACCGGCGGCCTGGGCATGACACCCGGCCGCGGGAGCCCGGGGAGCCTGAGGCCGGTGTCAGTAGCTGGCGGTCCCTTCGCCGTCAGACCGGCTGACGAAGGCCGCGGCGAGCGCTTCGGAGCCGCGGGCCAGCAGGGCGACGTCGGCGCCGACGAGGATGAAGGACGCACCCGCTGTGAGGTAGTGCCGTGCGGTGTCCGGGTTGAAGGCGTTCACGCCGGCGGGTTTGCCGGCGGCCTTGGCTGCGGTGAGGCAGTGTTCGACGGCGGCGCGTACGTCAGGGTGTTCCTGCTGACCGAGCAGGCCCATCGAGGCGGCGAGGTCGGAGGGGCCCACGAAGATGGCGTCGACGCCGTCGACGTTTAGGATGTCCTCCACTGACTCGACGGCAGCCGTCGATTCGATCTGGACGGTGAGGCTGATGGTTTCGCCTGCACGGGCGAGGTAGTCCGGGACCCGGTTCCAGCGGGCCGAGCGGGCCAGGGCGGACCCGACCCCCCGGACCCCGTGCGGCGGGTACCGGGTGGCGGCGACGGCGGCCCGGGCCTCCTCCGCCGAGTTCACCATGGGCAGCAGCAGGTTCTGTGCGCCGAGGTCCAGGTACTGCTTGATGAGCACGGCGTCGTTGACCGGGGGCCGGACCAGGACATGCCCCGGGTAGCCGTGGACGGCCTGGAGCTGGGCGAGAACGGATTCGAGGCCGTTGGGGCTGTGTTCAGCGTCGATGAGGAGCCAGTCCAGGCCCGCCCCCGCGCAGATTTCCGCGACGAGCGGGCTACCGGAGCAGACCCACATCCCCGCCAGAGGACGGCCGGCAGCGCCGGTTTGATTGCGCAGGGCGTCGCGGAAAGTGGGCAGTGACTCTAGTCGAAGCGGCATGTGATGGCTCCCAGGGGTCCGTAGTCGGCGTGGACGGTATCGCCTTTGTACACCCACAGGGGGCGGGTGAAGGACCCGGCAAGGATGATGTCTCCGGCCTTCATTCCGTCCCCGTGGGCGGCGATCTTGTTCGCGAGCCAGTGCACGCCGTTCGCCGGGTGGTCCAGGACCCCGGCCGCGACCCCGGTCTCCTCCACGGTCTGGTTCTTGTAGAGGATGGCGGACACCCAACGCAGGTCCACGGCGTCCGGCTTGACCGGGTTGCCGCCGATCACCATGGCCCCCATGGCCGCGTTGTCGGCGATGGTGTCCACGATGGTCCGGCCCTCCATTTCGATCCGGGAATCCAGGATCTCGAGGGCCGGAACCACGTAGTCGGTCGCGTTCAGGACGTCGAAGATGGTGCAGCCCGGGCCGGCCAGGTCCTGCTTGAGCACAAAGGCGAGTTCCACTTCCACCCGGGGGTGGGTGTACTGGTCCCACGGCACGGAGCAGCCGGTCTCCAGGACCATGTCATCGAAGATGGCACCGTAGTCCGGTTCGGTGATGCCGGTGGCGGC
>JBFGBS010000335.1:0-3400 GCA_041567475.1 Arthrobacter sp. | reverse complement strand
TTTGCCCTATTCTGGGAGACGAATAGTAAGTGTGAGCTGGGTTACGGGCAGGAGCCGTGGACGAATGGCAGAGGTGGAAACCCAGCAGGAGGCGTTGCCGCTGGACGAGGTGGACCGCCGCATCATTGCGGAGCTGACCCGGGATGGCCGGATGTCGGTGACGCAGGTAGCGGAAAACGTCCATATCTCGCGGGCCCACGCCTACACCAGGATCGCGCGGTTGACGGGCGAGGGCGTGCTCACCAAATTCACTGCGCTTGTGGACCCGATCCGGGCCGGGCTTAAGTCCTCCGCCTACGTCACGCTCAAGGTGCGCCAGCATTCCTGGCGCGAGCTGCGGGAGAAGCTGCGTGCCATCCCCGAGGTCCACCACATCGCGCTCGTGGGCGGGGACTTTGATGTGATCCTGCTGGTGCGGGCCGTGGACAACGTGGACCTTCGCCGCGTGATCTTTGACCAACTGCAGTCCATGCCCGGGGTGCTGGACACCCAGACGTTCCTTGTCTTCGAGGATCTGGACACGCGGTGAGCAGCACGCCCGCCGGTCCCCGGGGCCGGCCGTCCGCGGTCAGGCGGGGGTGGCTGGTCCTGCTGTCCGTCGTCGTGGCCCTACTGGCGGTGATCGGTTTCTGGCCCAGCCCGGTGGACAGGCCCGTGCAGGGGCTCTTGGCCGGGGCGCTCCGGAACCTCCATGCCCACGGTGTGCCCGGCTGGGTCGACTACGCGTTTGTTGAAGGCGCCGCGAACGTGGCACTTTTTGTGCCTCTGGGGGCGGCCGCCGTGCTGGCCTTCCCGGGCCGGAAATGGTGGCAGGTGGCCACGCTCGGCTGCCTGGTCTCGGGCTGCATGGAACTGGGGCAGTGGCTGTTTCTGAGCCAGCGCTATCCGAGCCTGGCCGATCTTGCCCTCAACACGGCGGGCGCAGCCATCGGGGCAGCCGTCGGCGCCCTCGTCGCACGATGGCCGGCCCCGGGGAACGCGGTTACTTGATGAACTCCTTCATCCAGCCCTTGAGCTCTTCGCCGAACTCCGGCCGCTCCGAGGCGATGGTAATAACCGCCTTGAGGTAGCTCAGCTTGTCCCCCGTGTCATACCGGCGGCCGCGGAACACCACACCGTACACGCCGCCGCCTTCGCCTTCCCTGGTCGCAAGGGTCTCGAGGGCATCCGTGAGCTGGATTTCGCCGCCACGGCCGGGCGCCGTGTCCTCCAGGACGTCGAACACCGCCGGGTGCAGGACATAGCGGCCGATGACGACCAGATTGGACGGCGCCTCGTCCACGGCCGGCTTCTCCACCAGGCGGTTCACCCGGAAGTAGCCTTCGCCGTCCACGGGAGAGATATCGGCGCAGCCATAGGCGCTGATCTGGGCCGGGTCCACTTCGATCAACGCGATCACCGAGCCGCCCGTCTTGGCCTGGACTTCCATCATGGTGCTCAGGATGTCGTCGTTCTCGTCAATGAGGTCATCCCCCAGCAGGACGGCGAACGGCTCATCCCCCACGTGCTGGCGCGCGCACAGGACCGCGTGCCCGAGGCCCTTGGCCTCGCCCTGCCGGACGTAGTGGATGGGACCCAGACCGGAGGCGTACCGCACGGCCTCCAGCTTGGCGTCGTCGCCCTTGAGCTCGAGCGTGCGTTCCAGCTGCGGGGCTTGGTCGAAGTGGTCCTCGAGGGCGCGCTTCTGGCGCCCGGTGATCATCAGCAGGTCGGTCAGGCCGGCCTTGACGGCCTCCTCGACCACATACTGGATGGCTGGCCGGTCAACAACCGGCAGCATTTCCTTCGGCATCGCCTTGGTGGCCGGCAGGAACCTCGTGCCCAGTCCAGCAGCAGGAATAACGGCCTTACGTACTTTCTTCCCCAATGTCATTGGCCTATTTTACGAATCGCTGGACAAAAACGGTAACTGTTTCTTTTACCCGGGACATGCTCAGCCCTTAAATACCGGGGCGCGCTTCTCCTGGAAGGCGCGGAATCCCTCGGCATAGTCCTCGCTTTTGCACAGCCGCGCCTGCTCGGCGTTTTCTTCCGCCATCGCGTCCCACAATCCCAGCCGCTGGTCGCGGATATGCGCCACGAGCTCCTTGCTGGCGGTGAAGGCTCCGGTGGCGCCCTCGGCCACCCGGGCCACAATGGCACGGGTGGACCCGAGCAGTTCCCCGGCGGGCATGGCGCGGCTGAACAGTCCCTGCGCCACGGCCTCGGTCCCGCTCATGAGCTCCGCGGTGTAGATCAGGTCCAGGGTGCGGTGCATGCCGAGGCGCTCGGTGAAGTACCAGTGCCCGCCGGAATCGAGGGTGGCCCCGAGCTTGGCGAAGGGCGAGCCGAATTTCGCGTTCTCCGCCACGTACACCACGTCCGTGGCCAGCAGCAGGCCGAGCCCCACGCCGAGGCAGGCGCCCTGGGCGGCGGCGAACGTCGGTGCCGGGAAGGCGCTCATCTTCTGCAGCAGCGGCTGCACGAGGCCGCCGAGGTAGGCCTGGGCGTCGTCGCTCTCCGGTGTGACGTTTGCAATGTCGCGTCCGGCGCAGAAGGCCCGGCCCTCTCCGCGGAGCAGGAGCGCCCGGACCTCGCCGCGGCCGGCGGCGGCCGCGGCCTCGTCGTACGCCTGGGACAGTTGCGACAGGGCCTGCTCGTCGAGGGCGTTGAGCTTGTGCGGGGCGTCGAGCACGACTTCGGCGATGCCGCCGGCGACGGATAGGGAAATCATGGGGCTCCTTGTAGCAGGGAAAGCAGCGGGCGGGGAGAACAGGACCTAGACGTCGAAGTCGACCATCACGTCCGGGGTGGTGGGGTGCGACTGGCAGGTCAGGACGTAGCCCTTGTCCAGTTCGTCCTGTTCGAGGGCGTAGTTCTCGTCCATCGTGACCGCGCCGGTGACCACCTTGGCCCGGCAGGTGCCGCAGACGCCGCCGGCGCAGGCGAACGGCACATCCGGCCGGACCCGGAGGGCGGCGTTGAGGATTGATTCGCGGGCGTGGGTGGGGCTGGTGACCTCGCCCTGCAGCCCGTCCAGCTTGAACGTGATCTTGTACGTGTCCTGGGACTCGTCCGTGATCACCGGCCGGCCGATGTTGCCCTCGGGGCGGTCCGGCTTCCCGGAGGTGAACAGTTCAAACCGGACATGCTCAGGCTTTACGCCGCGCGCAGCCAGGGTGTCGCGGCAGAGCTGGACGAGTTCGAAGGGTCCGCAGAGGAACCATTCGTCGACGTCGTCGGCGTGGATCGCGGTGCCCAGCAACGCCTGGAGCTTCTCGGCGTCGATCCGTCCGCTGAGCAGCGGCGCGATCCGCTGCTCGCGGGAGAGCACGTGGTGCAGGGCCAGCCGGGACGGGTACTTGTCCTTCAGGTCCGCGAGTTCCTCCAGGAACATCACGTCCATGGCGGCCTTGTTGGC
>JBFGBS010000334.1:0-3402 GCA_041567475.1 Arthrobacter sp. | reverse complement strand
TGTTTTTCTAGAGAGAAATGAGTTAGCCGTGGCTGTTCCCAAGCGGAAAATGTCTCGCTCGAATACCCGCGCCCGCCGCTCCCAGTGGAAGGCAACCGCCCCCCACCTGGTGAAGACCGTAGAGAACGGCCAGGTTGTGTACAGCCTGCCGCACCAGGCAAAGGTCGTTACCGACTCGGCTGGCACTGCGCTGTTCCTTGAGTACAAGGGCCGCAAGGTCGCAGACGTCTAAACTGCCTCAAGGCTGACTAAGATGTCTTCAACTGAAGAGCTTCTGAAGCGTCTCGGTGTCTCTATTGACGCCGGGACGCTTCGTCTTGCGCTCACACACCGTTCCTACGCCTACGAAAACGGCGGCATCCCCACGAACGAACGGCTCGAATTCCTGGGCGACTCGATCCTGGGCTTCTCCGTCACCGACGCGCTGTACCGCGACAACCCGACGCTGCCCGAAGGGGACCTGGCCAAACGCCGGTCCGCCGTCGTCAGCACCCGGGCACTGGCCGGGATCGGCCGCAGCATCGGACTGGGCGACTACATCTACCTCGGGCAGGGCGAAAAGCTCACCCAGGGCAAGAACAAGGCCTCCATCCTGGCGGACACCATGGAAGCACTGATCGGTGCCACCTACGTCTCCAACGACATCGAGACGGCACGCCAGCTCGTGATGCGGCTGATCGGGCCGCTGCTCAAGGATGCCGCCGCCCTCGGCGCCGGCACCGACTGGAAGACGAGCATCCAGGAACTCGCCGCCGCCCGGCAGCTGGGAACCATCAACTACGCCGTTGACGGCTCGGGCCCGGACCACGCACGGACTTTCGAAGCCGTGCTGCGGATCGGCGGGACCGACTACGGCACGGGCGCCGGCAACTCCAAGAAGGAAGCCGAACAGGAAGCCGCCGCCGACGCCTGGCGCCGGCTGAACGCCGCGGCCCCCTCCGCCGCAGCAGATGCGGCCGCCGCCGAACCGTCGGACCCGGCAGCTGCCAACGTTTCCACCCCGCCGGCCGCGGCGACCAGCAGCTAGGCCACGGCCTTGCCCGAACTCCCCGAGGTAGAGGTGGTCCGGCGCGGCCTGGTCAGCTGGGTGCGCGGCCGGACGATCACGCACGTTGAGGTCGTGGACCGGCGTTCGATCCGCCGGCATGCCCTCGGCCCGGAGGACTTCGCCGGCAACCTCGAAGGAGCCACGGTCCTGGACGTGGTGCGCCGCGGCAAGTTCCTGTGGCTGCCCCTGACAGACACTCCGGCCGGAGACGCCGCGGCGGACCGCCGTCAGGTCCCGGCCGTGGCCCTGATGGCCCACCTGGGGATGTCCGGGCAGCTCCTGATGCAGGACGCCGCCGTCCCGGACGAGAAACACCTCAAGGTCCGGCTGCGCCTCAGCCCGGCCCCGGGCATGCCCGGGGAGCTGCGCTTCGTGGACCAGCGCATCTTCGGTGGCCTGTTCCTGACGTCCCTGGTTCCTACGGCGGACGGCGGGGCTGGCGGACGTGCCGAACTGCCGCTGCCCCTGATCGCCGAAGACGCCGCCCACATTGCCCGGGACCCGTTGGACCCCGACTTTTCCTTCGACGCCTTCTACCGCCGGCTCCGGGCCAGGAAGACCGGCCTCAAGCGCGCGCTCCTGGACCAGGGCCTGGTCTCCGGGATCGGCAATATCTACGCCGACGAGGCGCTGTGGCAGGCCAGGCTCCACTACGCCCGGCCGACGGACACCCTGCGGCGCTCCGAGGCCCTGCGGGTCCTCGACGCCGCCCGGGACGTGATGACCGACGCCCTCGCGGCGGGCGGAACCAGCTTCGATGCCTTGTACGTGAACGTCAACGGGGCCTCCGGATACTTCGACCGCTCCCTCAACGCCTACGGCCGCGAAGGAGAACACTGCAAGCGGTGCGCCGCCGCGGGTCTCACCAGCACCATGCGGCGGGACCAGTTCATGAACCGGTCCTCCTACACCTGCCCGCTCTGCCAGCCGAGGCCCCGCAACGGACGCTGGTAGGTCCCGCCAGGGTGTAGAGCAGTCCCCGCCGCGAAATGTTCCGGCTGTTGTCATCGAAAGAGAGTCCCAGCACCTTGCACCTCAAGAGCCTGACCGTGCGCGGCTTCAAATCTTTCGCGTCAGCCACGACGTTTGAATTCGAGCCCGGCGTCACCGCCGTCGTGGGGCCCAACGGCTCCGGGAAATCCAACGTAGTGGACGCCCTCGCTTGGGTCATGGGCGAGCAGGGCGCCAAGACCCTCCGGGGCGGCAAGATGGAAGACGTGATCTTCGCCGGCACCGCCGGACGCCCGCCGCTGGGCCGGGCGCACGTGTCCCTCACCATCGACAACAGCGACGGCGCCCTGCCGATCGAATACAGCGAGGTCACCATCTCGCGCACCCTGTTCCGCACGGGCGGCTCGGAGTACGCCATCAACGGCGCCGGCTGCCGGCTGCTGGACATCCAGGAGCTGCTCTCCGATTCCGGCCTGGGCAAAGAAATGCACGTGATTGTCGGCCAGGGCCAGCTGGACAAGGTCCTGCACGCCACCCCGGAGGACCGGCGCGGATTCATCGAGGAAGCCGCCGGGATCCTCAAGCACCGCCGCCGCAAGGAAAAAACCGTCCGCAAGCTCGAAGCCATGCAGGCGAACCTGCAGCGGCTCAGCGACCTCACCGCCGAAATCCGGCGGCAACTGACGCCACTCGGCAAACAGGCCGCGGTGGCCCGGCGCGCCCAGACCGTCCAGTTCGAGGTCCGCGACGCACGTTCCCGGCTCCTCGCCGATGACCTCGTCCAGCTCCAATCCGCGCTGGCCAGCGAACTCGCGGACGAAACCGCGCTCAAGTCCCGCCGGAACGCCGTCGAACAGCGGCTCGAAGCCGGACGCCAGCGGCAGGCCACCCTCGAACGGCAGGCCGCCGACGCCAGCCCGGCCCTCACCGCGGCCCGGGACACCTGGTACCAGCTCACCGCCGGCCGCGAACGGCTCCGCTCCCTCGGCGCCCTCGCCACGGAACGCGGCCGGCTGCTGGGCGGCACGGACGCCGCCCCGGACACCGGCCGCGATCCCGAACGGCTGGAGCAGCAGGCCGCCCGGGTCCGCGAGGAACAGTCCGTCCTGGAAACCACGATCCTCACCCGCCAACGCGACCTGGAGCGTGCCACGGCGGAGAAGACCTCAGCCGAGCACGCCGCCGCCGCCGAAGACGCCCGGGTCACCGGACTGCTCCGTGCCGCCGCGGACCGCCGTGAAGGACTGGCCAGGCTCGCCGGTCAGGTCGGCGCGGCGCGGTCCGTGGTCGAATCGGCCCAGGCCGAACTGGGACGGCTGCGGGAATCACAGCACGCGGGCGAGGAACGGCGCCGCCTGGCCGAAGCCGAATTCCGGACCCTCGAAGCGCAGGCCGCGGGAGCG
>JBFGBS010000333.1:0-3419 GCA_041567475.1 Arthrobacter sp. | reverse complement strand
GTGGACCGCGAGCGGCGGAAACGCCCTTTTCCTGCATGCCTTGGCCCGGGAACAAATCAAATTGGGCACGATTGTCCGCCAGGACGGCGTCTGGGTGCTGGGCAGGGACGGCATCGCCCTGACCGGCGAGATCAGGGACGTAGTCAAAGCCCGGCTGAACCGGCTCGGCGCCGGTGAGCGTGATGTTTTTGAACTGCTGGCACTCGCCGGAGCCGTCCCGCTGCAGACGTTGATGGGTATTGCCAACCCGCACGACATGGACGCCCTGCAGGAACGGGGCATGATCGTGGTCAGTCACGATCATCCGCCGATGGTCAGTATCGCCAACCCGGTGACCGCCGGAATAGTCGCCAGCGTTGTACCGCCCGGACGCAGTGCGGAACTGCGGAACCGGCTGACCGCGGTACTCGAAGACTCGGACCGAACAGCCGCTGACGCGCCGATCGGCGTCGCCTGGGCGCTGGACTGTGGCGAAAAGGTGCCGCCCGAGACTGCCCTGGCAGCCGCCCGCCGGGCCAACGAGGCTTCCGACCCGGTCGCGGCCTTGAGATTCGTGCACGAAATCCGCGGTGGGGACGCAAGGACCGGGGCCGCCGTCGAATCCGTGCGCGCACTCCTGGCACTCAACGACGACGAGGCCGCCCGACGGACCCTCACGGCCTTCGGAACGTCCGCCGGCGGGGAGCTGCCCGTAGCGGAATGGGCGACTCTTGAAATGCTGCGCGCGGAACTTGACGGACGTAGCCGGGCAACCGCGGGGGACGCCGTCGGCAGGCTCCGGGAAATCGGAACCCGGCTCGACGCCGCAGCACCCGAGCACGGCACCGCGGTGGCGCCGGCCCGGGAGATGCTGCGCCTGGCAGAAGCGGAACTCGCTGCTTTCCAGGGCCGCTATCCGGACGTACTGGCTGTGACCGCCGGCTTCGATGCCGATGATCTCGGCAGTGAGGCGCAGATCCTCACGGCGAGCCTGCGCTGCGAGGCGCTCGCGGCCACGGGCAACGTCACGGGCGCGGTCGCCCTGGGACAGCGCATCAGCGCAGCGTCAGAAAAAGTGCGGCTCTCCGACCGGGTGATCCGTCGGATCCGGGGCCGGTACCTGCTCCTCCTGCTGCTCGCGGCACGGTTCAAGGAGGCAACGGCCTTCGTCGAGGAAACCTGCTCCAAGGGCGACCCGCAGACGCGGATCGGGGGGATGTTCGAAATCGGGCAGGGAATCATGGATGTCCACGCCGGCCAACTGGAAGAAGCCCTGTCGCGGCTCCAGGCGGGCATGTGGCAGCTCCGCGCCCATGACCCCGATGCGCTGGCCGGGATGGCCACGGCGGCCTGCGCCTATGCGGCGGCCTTGCATGGCGACGAAGACGTCGCGGGCCGGCTGTTGGATGAACTCGCCCCCTGGCGGGCCCGCTCGGGCTGGCTTGTGGACCGGATGACGCGATACCTCGAACTGTCGGCGCTTGCAGAGCTCGGCCAGCGGGCGAGCTCGGTCCGCGCACTCGTAACGGAGGCCGAGGCAGACATTGATGCCGCGGCCACGATGACGGCACTGGCGTTCCTGGCGGGCGCGGCGCGGCTCGGCGACCGGCAGCTCAGCAAGAAGCTTGGCGCCGTCGCGGGCACCGTCAGCGGACCCTTCGCGGGCCTGTGCGCACGGCTGGCTGAGGGCATGCGGGAAGCCGACAGCGAGCTGTTGCTGGCTGCTTCCAAAGAAGCGGACGCCGCCGGAAACGCCGTTTTTGCCAGGGACGCGGCCCGGAAGGCCGTCAGCTGCGCCAATGATGCCGGAAACAGGATCGCGCTCCGGGTTGCCCAACGGGCCCAGCAGTCATTGGATGACCGGTTCGGCAGCCCCAAGAACGGTCTGCATTCCCTGACGACGTCGACCCTCACCGCCCGGGAGTGTGAGGTGGCGGTCCGCGCCGCGGCCGGAACCTCCAACCGGAAGATCGCGGAGCAAATGCATGTTTCGGTTCGTACGGTGGAAGGCCATCTTTACCAGGTGTACTCAAAGTTGCATGTTGCCAGCAGAACGGAACTCAAAGATGTCATTTCCACGCCGGCGGAGAGCGCCCGGCTCGGCTAATTCCAGCCACACACGCAATCCTCTTGCGGGCCCTACTGACGTCGGTACGAGGATTCGGGGATGGCACGCCCCGCTGACAGCACGCCCCTGATCGAACGCGACGGCGTGGTCAGCGGTGTGCTGGAAAACCTCCGATCCGGCACGGGGTCGGGGGTGCTGATCATCGGACCTGCCGGGACCGGCAAATCAGCCATCCTCAAAGCGGTCCTCCGGGAGCTCGGACCGGGTGAGCGCGTCGTTCGGCTGACGGCCACACGGACGCTGGCGTCGGTACCCTTCGGGGCGCTGGCGCCGTACCTGGGAAAGGTGCCGGCACGAGACCTTGATTCCTACGCAGCCGTGCTCGCCGGAATCACGGACACCCTGCGCGCCGAAAAGGACCGGCCACTCTTCGTGGTCGACGACGCACATTGCCTGGACCGGAGCACCGCCCAGGTACTTGCCCGGGCTGCCGCCACGGGCGTCGCAGGCCTCATGGCCACAACCCTGCCGGGGAGCATGATTCCCGAGGACTTCATGACGCTGTGGGACGACGGACTGCTGGCGCGGTTCACCGTGGCCGCGCTCAGCCACAGCGGCACCCATCAGCTCTGCGAACAGGTCCTCCGGTCCACCGTATCCCCGTGGGTCAGCCTGGAGTTCCACGCCGCGGCAGCGGGCAACCCGCTCATGCTGGTGTCGCTGATCCGGCACGCACGGGACACCGGGGTATTGGGCTGGCGCCACGGCACATGGTTTCTTTTGTCCAGTCCCGCACTTGCCCACGCGCCCGTATCGGATGTCCTGGACCAGCAGCTCCGCTCGCTGGCGCCGGAGGCGAGGACCGCCGCGATGATCGTTGCCCTCGCAGGTCCTCTTCCGCTGAACCAGGTCCTCCGGTTCAGCGGGTCCCGGGCCGTGGATGCCCTGGACCTGGCCGGTATCATCGCCGTGACAGCCGGAACTGACCGCGAAGTCCGGCCGGCGAGTTCGATGGTGGGCGAAATCATCAGGGAACGGGTTCCTGCCGCCCGAAGTTCGACGCTGCACGCCAACATCCTGGGGCTTTCCCGTGCGGACGATGTCCGGCTTGAAACCCGGCTGAACCGGCTCCGCTGGTCCTTGGACTGCGGCGCAGCCGTTTCCCCCGGGAAACTCCTGCAAGCTGCCGAAGCAGCCAACACGGCGCTGGACCCTGAAACAGCCGCACGGGCCGCCGCCGCCGTGACTGACGCGCGGTTCCTTCCTGAAGCCCGGATCCAACTGGCCTACTCGCACTACCTGCTGGGCCGGATGGAGGCGGCTGCTGGCTGCCTGAGAGACGCCTTCCCCCTGCACCACGGGCGTTCCGTTT
>JBFGBS010000332.1:0-3420 GCA_041567475.1 Arthrobacter sp. | reverse complement strand
GGCTCGTTGTTCGCTCGCAGCCGCACTGGGCCGTGACGCCGAGGTGGCCGACGACACGGAAGGCCTGCTCAACGGCGACGATCTCTCGGCAGCGCTGCTGCTCGTGCGTGCCCGTTCGCTGCGTCGGCTCGGGGAGTACAGGGCGGCCCGGGCGGCCCTGCAAGAAGTTCTGCGCCGCCGGAAAACCGATTTCTCGCTACGCGGCGAGGCCCTGACGGAGAGTACCCTGCTCGTGCTCGACGCCGGGCTGCAGACCCTGAACCCGAAGGATTGGCAGCGCCGGGAATCGGTGCCGCAGAAAGCCGTGGAGAACGGCCGCAAGGATGCGGAACTGCACGAGTGGTGGGACCGGGAGTACCGCCGGGCAGATGAGCACTGAGAAGCGCCCGGTCGGCAAAGTCAGGTAGCCGGTACTCTTGCCGGGCGGCCCCGTCGGGGGTAGAACCAAGGCATGAAGGATGCAGCGGTGCGCTGGATGCAGCACTACATCACGGCTTGGCGATCCAATGATCCGGAGGATATCCGCGCTCTCTTCACGCCGGACGCCACGTATGCGACGAGCCCGAACGAGCCCGAACCCTGGCGTGGCCGGGATCAGATCGTGGAGCACTGGCTGGCCGCGCGGGACGAACCCGACGACTGGACCTTCGAGTGGACACTGCTGGGCGTGGACGGCGGCAGGGCCTTCATCCAAGGCGTTACCAGTTACCGCGGCACGGGCCGCCATTATGACAACTTGTGGGTGGTCCAACTGACGGGCGACGGCAGGGCCTCGTCATTTACCGAGTGGTACATGCAGCGCAGCTAGCCCGGCCGGTGTTCGGCAAGGCTAAGCGTTCCCTGCAGTCGAACCTCAGTGGCCGGTCATGGCCGCAACAAGCCCAGCGGATGAGCCAATGGCAGGAATCAACTGTTCGGCCAGGAGCGCCGCGCCGAGGAGCAGCATGATGACGCCGCTGGCCAGCGTGACCCGGCGCGCCGCCCCCGGCCTGGCCTGGAGCAGCTTCCGCGACAGCAAGGCCACGCAGCTGTAGACGGCCGCCGCGAGCAGGACGAAGGTCAGGCCCAGCAGCCCGGACTGCACGGGAACCGGGAGCGCTGCGTCGGGGCTGACGAACTGCGGCAGGAGGGCCATGAAGAACAGCAGGCCCTTCGGGTTGATCCCGCTGATGCCCATGCCCTGCAGGAAGATCCGCGCCCGGCTGGCTGGCGCCGCCGCGGGAACCCCGCCGGTTCCGGCCCCAAAGCTGGCTCCGCGCCAGGAGCGTACGGTGCTGAAGCCCAGCCACAGCAGGTAGACGGCGCCGGCGGCGGTCAGCCAGCCGAGGACTCCCGGTGCGCCGGCCAGCAGGGCCGCGAGCCCGAAGACCAGGAGCGTGGTGTGGACGAGGTAGCCGCCGCACAGGCCGGCAACGGCGGGGGCGACGCTGCGTTGCCGTAATCCGGCCGCCATGGAATAGGCCCAGTCGACGCCCGGCGTGCAGGCCAGCGCGACGGCAACTACCAAAAAGGCGAGGTACAGCTGGATGTTCACGACGGACTCCGGGGTTTCGGCGCCCGAGCGGGCACAGGGAAAACTCTAGGGAAAAATGCCCCCAAAGTGTTCCCTCATTTACCGCAGAATCGCACTAGAACAGTAAGATTATTGCGTGATAGACCATATAGACCGAAGTATTTTGCGCCACCTGAAAACGGATGGCCGGATGACGGCTACTGCCCTGGCCGCCAAGGTCGGTTTGACCGTTGCTCCGTGCCACCGCAGGCTGCGCGAGCTGGAGGCCGCGGGGGTTATCCGGGGCTATCTGGCAGACATTGATCCCGCCGCCGTCGGGCTGGGTTTTGAGGCGATCGTGTTCGTGACCTTGCGCCAAGTGGACCGATCCACAATGGAAATCTTTGAAAACCGCGTGGCGGACAACCCGTATATCGTGGAGGCCCAGCGGCTGTTCGGCTCCCCGGATTACCTGCTCAAGGTCATCGCCGAGGATCTCCCGGCCTACCAGCGCTTCTACGACACCGAACTGACGTCCCTGCCGGGCGTCGAACGGCTCACTTCGACGCTGGTGATGAAGAACCTGAAGTCCAATGCCGGACCGCCGGTCTGAGGCCGGGGTAACCTGCACGCAGCCTCAGGCGCCCAGCAGTCCCGTGGTCCGGTAGGGGATGACCTCGCGCAGGAACATGCTGGTGGAGGTCCGCACGATCCCCGGGCACAGACGGATTTCCTCGGACACGCGGTAGAGATCGTCCGGGCTGCTGGCCACGACCCGGATCAGCAGGTCGGTATCGCCGGCCGGGGCATGGCATTCGAGCACCTCCGGGATGTTCCGCAGGGCCTCGATGGCCTCGTTCAGGTGGCTCTGGTCCAGCTCGGCGCTCACGGAGGCGGCCACGCCCCGGCCCAGGGCGGCCGGCACCACGCGGCTGCTGTTCGGCCGGAGGGCCCCCGACGACGTCATTCGCTCCAGGCGCGACTGGACGGTGCCGCGGGCGAGGCCCAGCTTCTGGGCCAGCACCATGATCGGCACCCGGGCGTCCTCGTCAAGCGCGGCGAGGATTCTGCGGTCGGTCGCGTCGAGTTGCTGCAATATGACCACTTCCCGTCGTTCGTTGCGATCCGGATTGGTCAGATTGACCATCGCGGCTGAAGTCTGTTGCACCAACTGTATGAGTTCTGCTCAAATAATGACAACGAAGGAACGCAGGCCACCGCCGGATTCCGACAGGCTACAGATCACCCGGTACACCACCCGGACCCTGGACCAGGCTCCCCGCAAGGCAGCCGCCGCAGATCGACACTTGTTCACGCATCGTCTGTCCGCACACACGACAAGAGCCCCTGAGCCACCGACGCCGGATCTTTCCCGGTCATCGGTAGCTGAGGGGCTCTTGTGCTGCCACCAGCCAACCACCCAACCAACGCGGGGTCACTACTTGCCGGTCCCGGGGCGCGACATGGGCCAGAAGTGACCCCGCGATGCTGCCGCTCCGTTCCGCTTAGGCTGGTGCCATGACTTCTGCCGGCCGTTTCGCCCCCAGTCCTTCCGGCGAACTGCACGTGGGCAACCTCCGGACCGCCATGCTGGCGTGGCTCTTCGCGCGGTCCACGGGACGCCGGTTCCTGATGCGGGTGGAGGACCTGGACCGGGCCCGGGCCGGCGCCGAGGCCGGGCAGCTCCGCGACCTGGCGGCGGTCGGCGTCGCCTGGGACGGCGACGTCGTGCGCCAGACGGACCGTGAGCCGCTGTATGCAGAGGCGATCGAACGGCTGAACGCCGAGGGCCTGACCTACGAGTGTTTCTGCACGCGCCGCGAAATCCAGGAGGCCCCGTCCGCGCCGCACGCACCGCAGGGTGCTTACCCCGGCACGTGCCGGTCATTGACCGGCGTCGAACGCGAGGCCAAGCGCGCTATCCGGCC
>JBFGBS010000331.1:0-3424 GCA_041567475.1 Arthrobacter sp. | reverse complement strand
GGTTCTCGCTGATGGGCTTGACCGTCGGTCCGATGGGCGCCCTGCTGCCCGAGCTGTTCCCCACGAACGTCCGGTACACCGGCTCCGCTGTCAGCTACAACGTCGCCAGTATCCTCGGCGCCGCTGTGGCCCCGTTCATCGCCGTCTGGCTCTGGGAACTCGGCGACGGCAGCCCCGTGCTGGTCGGTGTGTACCTGACCTCCATGGCGGTGCTGACGCTGATTGCCCTGTTCGTCAGCAAGGAAACCCGCGACCTCGATTACGAGAACAACGTCGCCTGACGACTGCGTTCCTCACGGGGCACCGGCGCGCTGACGCCGGTGCCCCGCATGAAGGCCCGGCGGGTTCACTGGACTCGCCGGGCCTTCGTGCGTCCGGCAGCGGCTAGATTGCGTAGCGCTCCACGAAGTTTCGCAGGATGCTCATCGGCTCCGTGACGCTGACAAGCCTGGCCGCGGCCATCAGTTCCTCCGCCGATTCGGGCGGAAAGTAGCCGGCGTGGCGGTAGATGTCGATCCGGGTGATGAGGCCGCCGGCGTCGAGTTCCGGATGGAACTGGGTGGCGTAGAGGTTGTTCCGGATCCGGAACATCTGCACGGGGCAGGACAAGGAGCCGGCCAGCAGCACGGCGTGGGCAGGCAGCACCCGGACGGCTTCCTTGTGGCCGACGAAGGCCGTGAAGTGCTCCGGGATGCCCTTGAGCAAAGGGTCCGCGAGTCCTTCTTCGGTGAGCCTGATCGTCACGCCGCCGAGTCCTTCGCCGAAGGTCCGGTCGATGACCGCGCCCTGGTGCAGGCCCAGCGTCCCGACCCCGTAGCAGGCGCCCAGAAACGGGAAGTCAGCCGCCACGATCCGGTCCAGCAGCGCCGCGAGTTCGCGTTCCACCCGCTGCTGGGCGTCAGACTTCTCTTCTTCGGGGTCGCTGGAGGTGAAGGGACTCCCGCCGACAATCACGCCGGAATAGTCCTCCAGGTCCAGTTCCGGCAGGGGCCCGGCTTCCATCCGGATCCGGTGCAGCTGGCCCGCGGTGAGCCCGCCGTACCGCAGGTAGGAGTGGTATTCGTCCTCGGCGGCGTCGTCCTCGGCCCGTGAGGCGAGGAGCAGGAAGGGCTTCACAGACCCAGTCTGCATGGGACGGGCCCGGCACGCCAGTCGCGTACCGGGCCCGGCCGGGGGTGGTTACTGCTCTTCGCTGTCTTCGATCATGGCGATCACGGCGCCCGCCGAGACAGTCTCGCCGGCAGCCGCCGCCAGCCCGATCACGACGCCGGAGCGGTGCGCGGTCAGCGGCTGTTCCATCTTCATGGCCTCGAGCACAACAACGAGGTCGCCCTCGGCGACCAGGGTGCCCTCCGTGACGGCGACCTTCACGATCGTGCCCTGCATGGGGGAGGTCAGGGCGTTGCCGCTCGCCGCGGCGGCCGCGCCGCCGCTGCGGGCACGCTTTTTGGCCTTGGCCGGTTTGGCAGTGCCGCCGCCGCCGGTGCCGGCGCCCAGCGAGGCTGGCAGCACGACTTCCAGGCGCTTGCCGCCGACTTCGACGACGACGCGCTGGCGTTCGCCGGCGTCGGACTCCTCGGCGCCGGCACCGGTCGGGGTCCAGGCGGGGATGTCGTTGACGAAGGCCGTCTCGATCCAGCGGGTGTGGACCTTGAACGGGCCCTCGGCGGGGGCGAAGTCCGGGTTGGTGACCACGGCGAGGTCGAACGGGATGACGGTGGGGATGCCTTCGACCACCATCTCCTCGAGGGCCCGACGGGACCGCTGCAGCGCCTGGGCGCGGGTGGCACCGGTGACGATCAGCTTGGAGAGCATGGAGTCGAAGTTGCCGCTGATGACGTCGCCCTGCTCCACGCCGGAGTCGATCCGGATGCCGGGGCCGGTCGGGTTCTTCAGGCCGGTGATGGTTCCGGGGGCGGGCATGAAGTTCCGGCCCGGGTCCTCGCCGGTGATCCGGAATTCGATCGAGTGGCCGCGGACTTCGGGGTCGTCGTAGCCGAGCGCCTCGCCGCGTGCCAGCCGGAACTGTTCGCGGACGAGGTCGATTCCGGTGACTTCCTCGGAGACGCAGTGCTCCACCTGGAGGCGGGTGTTGACCTCGAGGAAGGAGATGGTCCCGTCCTGGCCCACGAGGAATTCGCAGGTGCCGGCGCCGAGGTAGCCGGCCTCTTTCAGGATGGCCTTGGAGGAATCGTAGAGCCGCTGGTTCTGTTCGGCGGTGAGGAACGGGGCGGGGGCTTCCTCGACCAGTTTCTGGTTGCGGCGCTGGAGCGAGCAGTCGCGGGTGGAGACCACCACGACGTTGCCGTGGGCGTCGGCCAGGCATTGGGTCTCGACGTGGCGCGGGGCGTCGAGGAAGCGTTCGATGAAGCACTCGCCGCGGCCGAAGGCTGCGACGGCCTCACGCACGGCGGACTCGAAGAGTTCGGGGATTTCCTCGCGGGTGCGGGCCACCTTGATGCCGCGGCCACCGCCGCCGAAGGCCGCCTTGATGGCTACCGGCAGGCCGAACTTGTCTACGAATTCGAGGATTTCCTCGGCGGACTCCACCGGGTCGGCCGTGCCCGGGACCTGCGGGGCGCCGACCTTTTCGGCGATGTGGCGGGCCTGGACCTTGTCGCCCAAAGCGGAGATCGCGGCGGGGGAGGGGCCGATCCAGGTGATGCCGGCGTCGATGACCTTGGCGGCGAACTCGGCGTTTTCGGCCAGGAAGCCGTAGCCGGGGTGGATGGCGTCGGCGCCGGAGCGGTGTGCGACTTCGATCAGCTTGTCCATCACGAGGTAGGACTCCGCGGCGGTGTTGCCGCCCAGGGCGTAGGCCTCGTCGGCGAGCCGGGCATGCAGGGCGTCCCGGTCCGGGTCCGCGTAGACGGCCACGGAGGCGAGGCCTTCATCGCGGGCGGCGCGGATGATGCGCACGGCGATTTCGCCGCGGTTGGCGATCAGCACCTTGCTCATCGGGCGGGTGCCGGCGGTGGCGGCCGGGGGCACGGGGTTTGCGGACTGCTCCGATTTTGCTGACAAGGCGTCTCCTTCTTTCCTCTGGGAGCCTAGCGCGGTTTTGTGGGGTCCGCCGATATTACTTGCGGAATCCGCGGGTAAACGGCGTCAGCTTTGTAGGGTTGCTACAAGGAGCTGGGAAATAGCTCACTGTGGCCCGCTATTCGACGGGAGCCACGGGCCCGGTGTTCCAGAGTTCGGTGATGCCGACACGGGCGTGGTAGAGCAGCCCGCGGAGGGTGGAGATGGAGAGCCCGACGACGGTGTGGGGGTCGCCGTCGACCTTGTGGATGAAGGCCCCGCCGAAGCCGTCGATCGTAAAGGAGCCCGCACAGTGCAGCGGCTCGCCGGTGGCGATGTACGCGTCGATTTCCGCTTCCGTCATCTCGGTGAAATGCACCTCGGCGGAGGTGACGGACCCCAG
>JBFGBS010000330.1:0-3431 GCA_041567475.1 Arthrobacter sp. | reverse complement strand
CGCCGCCCTGAAGCAGGCCCGCGAAGCCCGCCTGCACATCCTGGACGTCCTGAACTCCGCGATCGACACCCCGGACGAGCTCTCCGAGTTCGCGCCGCGCGGCATCGCGGTCAAGATCCCGGTAGACAAGATCGGCGAGGTCATCGGCCCGAAGGGCAAGATGATCAACCAGATCCAGGAAGACACCGGCGCCGACATCTCGATCGAAGACGACGGCACGGTCTACATTGGCGCCACGAACGGCCCGTCTGCCGACGCAGCACGGTCCGCGATCAACGCCATCGCCAACCCGCAGATCCCGGAAATCGGCGAGCGCTACCTGGGCACGGTCGTCAAGACCACGACCTTCGGTGCCTTCGTGTCGCTGACCCCGGGCAAGGACGGCCTCCTGCACATCTCCGAGCTGCGCAAGATCGCCGGCGGCAAGCGCGTGGACAACGTCGATGACGTCGTCTCCGTCGGACAGAAGATCCAGGTGGAAATCACCAAGATCGATGACCGCGGCAAGCTCTCGCTCTCTCCCGTGGTGGCCGAGGAAGAAGGCGCCGGCGAAGCCGAAGCCGTTCACGCCTCTGCTCCCGCGGAAGCCTAGGGCGACGCTAGGTAACTAGCGCTTCCAGCACCAAAACGGCGGGGCCGGTGGATCATTCCACCGGCCCCGCCGCCGTTAACCACCTGTGCCGCCCGAGTCAAGCCGCTGATACGATTGCAGGCAGATTTGGCACGATTTACCGGAAAGGCCTTGATGACTGTCGTCCCCCTGCCGCTTGAGCAGAACCTGCACGCTGACACCCTGATCCATGGCGCCGACGGCGGGGCCGAGGTGCGCCGTTCGGTGCTCCCCGGCGGCGTCCGTGTGCTGACGGAGGCGATGCCCGGGCAGCGTTCGGCGACGATCGGATTCTGGGTCGGCGTGGGGTCGCGGGACGAGGCCGCGGGCCAGCACGGCTCGACCCACTTCCTGGAGCACCTGCTCTTCAAGGGGACCCGGCGCCGGACCGCCCTGGAAATCGCCTCGGCCTTTGACGAGGTCGGCGGCGAATCCAACGCCGCCACCGCGAAGGAAAGCACCTGCTACTTTGCCCGCGTGCTGGACACCGACCTGCCGATGGCCATCGACGTGATCGCGGACATGATCACCGGAGCCGTCCTGGATCCGCGGGAGATGGACCAGGAACGCGACGTCATCCTCGAAGAAATCGCGATGGACAGCGACGACCCCACCGACGTCGCGCATGAACATTTTGTTGCCGCGGTCCTCGGCACGCACCCCCTCGCCCGGCCCATCGGCGGCACGCCCGACGCCATCCGCGCCGTCGAGCGGGACTCCGTCTGGGACCACTACCAGCGCTACTACCGGCCCGACGAGCTCGTGATCACGGCCGCCGGGGGATTGGACCACGACGTCGTCTGCTCCCTGGTCGTGGACGCGCTGAGCGCCGCCGGCTGGAACCTTGAGCCCGCCACGGCACCGTCACCGCGCCGCGCGACCGACCGGGCGGTCATCGCAGGCACGGCCGGGCTGCACGTGGTCAAGCGCCCCGTGGAGCAGGCGAACATCATCATGGGCTGCCCGTCGCTCGTTGCCACCGACGGACGCCGCTTCGTGATGAGCGTCCTCAACGCCGTCCTGGGCGGCGGCATGTCGTCCCGGTTGTTCCAGGAAGTCCGGGAGAAGCGCGGCCTCGTGTATTCGACGTACTCGTTCGCGTCCGCCTACGCCGACGCCGGGTACTTCGGGATGTACGCCGGGTGTTCGCCGTCGAAGGTTGCCCAGGTCATTGAACTCCTCGGTGCCGAACTGGACAAGCTGGCCGACGGCGGCATCGCCGAGGACGAACTCCGCAAGGCCGTCGGGCAGCTCTGCGGCGGCATCGTCCTGGCGCTGGAGGACACCGGATCGCGGATGTCCCGGCTGGGCCGTGCGGAGCTGGTCTCCGGCGAGTACCAGGACATCGACGAAACCCTGCGCCTGATCAAGGCAGTGACCGCGGCCGAAGTCCGGGAGCTGGCCAGGGAGTTGGCCGCGGCACCGCGGACCATCACCGTGGTGGGTCCGTTCGAGGAAACGGAAACCTTCGGGCTCTAACGAGCCCGGGGCTAGCTGATGGTGCGGGCGCGGCCCACCAGCACGGCGAGCACGCACAGCACTGCCATGCAGCACACCACCAGGAACAGGGGCAGTTCGAACCCGCCGGTGGCGTCGTACAGCATCCCGAACGCCAGCGGCGCCGCCCCGGCAATGGCGTAGCCGACGGACTGCGCCATTCCCGAGAGACCGGCCGCCTGGGCGTGGTTGGTGGTGCGCAGACTGAAGAGGGACAGGGCCACCACTACCAGGGCCCCGCAGGCGACGGCTGCGGTAATGACCCACAGCAGCATCAGGCCGGGCGCCAGCATCAGGCCCAGAAACGCGGCCAAGGCCAGCAGGCTGCTGGCCAGCGCCACCCCGCGCTGATCGGCCAGCCGCGTCATGACGGCGCCCGTGCCGAAGCTGGCGGCTACCCCCACGAGGAAAAACAGCGCCATGTGGAACCCGGCATCGGCTTCTGACACGCCGTGGCTCCGCTCGATCGCGGGCAGCCACGCGATCAGCACGTAATACGTGACCGACTGGAAGCCCATAAAGAGCGTCACCTGCCACCCGAGGAGCGAGGCCCACGGCGAGCGCAGCACCGGGGAACCGCCGCTGGGGAGAGCAGCCTTGGGTTCCCTTTTGAGCAGCCACGGACCGAGGACGGCCAGGGCCAGCAGGGCGAGGCCGGCCCACATGCCCAGCGCCAGCCGCCACTGGGCGGACGTTGCGTGGGCGACCGGGACCACGACGGCGGCACCGAGGGCCGCGATTGCTCCCTGCGCGGAGGTGTAGAAGCCGGTTACCTGGCTCACCCGGGTGGGGAAGTTCCGCTTGACGAGCGAGGGAATCAGGACGTTCAGGAAGGCGATGCCGGCCCCCAACAGAATGGTTCCGGCCCAGATCATTCCCGGCAGTTCAACGGACCGGAGCACAATTCCCGCACCGAGGAGAAGCACAGACAGCCACGCCGCGCGGTCCAGGCCCGCGAGGCTAGCGAACATCGGCGCCACGGGGGACAGGAGCGCGAAGGAGAGCAGGGGCAGCCCCGCCAGGAGCCCGGCCTGTCCTGCAGAGAGGCCGAGGTCGCTGCTGATGCCTTCCAGGAGGGGGCCCACGGTGACGAACCCGACCCGGAGGTTCACGGCGATCAACAGGATTCCCAGCAGTCCTGTTCCAACCCGCAGACCGCGGACTGGCATGAGGGCAGTTGCCACCTGGTGCACCTATCTGACGTCTGTCGTTGCACCGGGCCGGCACGGGGCCGCATGGTGCTGCCGGCGGAATCACCGATGTGGCCCAGCATGACAGCCGGGGTGTGGTCCGGCAACCTGGTGCGGGGCCCGGCCCTTGTTTG
>JBFGBS010000329.1:0-3441 GCA_041567475.1 Arthrobacter sp. | reverse complement strand
GGCAGCACCGCTACATTGCCCGTTTCCGGGCCGGGGGCCGCTGAGGGAGCACCGCCCTAGAGTGTGATGACGACCTTGCCCCGGGCGTGGCCTTCGTGCAGGTACCGGATGGCTGCCGCGGCCTCGGCGAGGGGGTAGCTTTTGTCAATCACCGGGGTTACCTTGCCCGCTTCGATGAAACCGGTCAGGACCCGGAGGTCTTCGGCGCGTTCGGCGGCAACGAGCCCCGTGAGCTTCTGGCCCACGAACGGGGACAGCATGGCGGCGCGTAACGCGCGCTCGAAGCCGCCGGTCCATCGCCCGCCGCCCTCTCCGCCGACGATGACCAGGGTTCCCTGTGGCTTAAGCGCGCGCCGAAGGACCGAGAGCGGACGGTTGCCCGCCGTATCGAGGATGAGGTCATACTGCCGTGCGCCATCCGCGAAGTCCTGGCGCTCGTAGTCGATGACGTGGTCGGCACCGATGGCCCGGACCAGGTCCGCCTTCGCGGCGCTGCACACGCCGGTGGCGTGCGCGCCCAAGGCCTTGGTGAGCTGGACGGCAAAGGAACCGACCCCTCCGGCCGCCCCGATGATCAGGACGTCCTGCCCCGGCCGGACGTGCCCGCTGTCGCGGAGGCCCTGGAGCGCGGTGCCGGCCGAGATGGGTACGACGGCGGCCTGCGCAAAGCTGAGGTTCGCCGGCTTCGGCGCCAGCCTGCCCGCCTTGGCGCACACATACTCGGCAAAGGATCCTTCACAGGTACCGAACACTTCATCGCCGGGGCTGAAGCCGGCAACATTTTTCCCGGTCGATTCCACGACCCCCGCAACATCCCGCCCGCGGATGCCGTTCCTGGGCTTCCTCAGCCCGAATCCAAAGACCCGCGTGAGGTACGGGAGGCCGGTCATGAGGTGCCAGACGCCCTGATCGACGCCGGCTGCCCTGACCTGGATCAGCACCTCGCCATCGCCGGGCACCGGCTTGGCGACCTCGTCGAGCCTCAGCACGTCGGTGGAACCGTACATGTCCTGGACGATCGCTTGCATGCCGCTCCTTGGCCGGAACCAACCCGATCCGCCCAGCCTCGGCAAGACCCGGGCCGGTGTCAAGGGCCGGTCGGTTCCGGCGCATTAGACCGGCCGGGTCCGCTGGCCGGGCGGGGTCAGCGGGCGGACCAGCCGCCGTCCATGGTGTAGCTTGCGCCGGTGACCATGCCCGCGTTATCGGAGGCAAGCCAGGCCACGAGCGAGGCAACTTCCTCCGGCTCGACCAGCCGCTTGACCGCCGATTCGGTCAGCATGATCTTGGTCAGGACCTCGGACTCCGGAATGCCGTGCACCCTGGCCTGGTCCGCAATCTGCGCCTCGACCAGCGGCGTCCGGACGTAGCCGGGGTTGATGCAGTTGGAGGTCACGCCGTGCGCGCCGCCCTCCAGGGCCGTTACCTTACTCAACCCCTCCAGGCCGTGCTTGGCCGAGACGTAGGCGCTCTTGAACGGCGAGGCCCGCAGCCCGTGCACCGAGGAGAGGTTGATGATCCGGCCGAAGCCGTTGGCGTACATGTGCGGCAGCGCGGCACGGATCAGGAGGAACGGCGCTTCAAGCATCAACGTGATGATCCGGCGGAAATCGGAGGGGTTGAAGTCTTCGATCGGGCTGATGCGCTGGATCCCGGCGTTATTTACCAGGATGTCGCAGTCCAGGCTGAGCGTCTGGAGTGCGTCGACGTCGAGCAGGTCGATGGCCCAGGACGTGCCTCCCACCTCATCGGCGAGAGCCGCGGCGGCGGCTTCGTCCACGTCGGCAATCACCACTTTCGCCCCGCGCGCGGCGAGTGCCCGCACGCTGGCGGCCCCGATCCCCCCGGCCCCGCCGGTCACGAGGGCCTTACGTCCATCCAGCGAGTTCTCCATTGCCCAGCCCTTCCGTTGGTTCATTGCTCTGTCTGTGGTGCTAAATCTGTGGTGCTTCTATCTTCGATGAGCCGCTGCGGCCGGAGCATCCCGGCCGCAGCGGCATATCCGGTCAGCGGACGGAGACCAACTCGCGGCCCTCGCGCTCGGCGTCGGCCCGGTCCACATCCTCCAGGGCGATCCCCTTGGTTTCCTTCAGGCTCAGCACGACAGCGGCGGTGACAGCGCAGGCAACCGCGAGATAGATCGCGGTGGGAACCCAGGAGCCGGTGTCCTTGAGCCATTGGGTGGCCAGGAGCGGCGCCAGCGAGCCTGCGAAGATCGACGTCACCTGGGAGCCCAGTGAAACGCCGGCGTACCGCACCCGGGTCGGGAAGAGCTCGGACATGATGGCCGGCTGGCCGGCATACATAAAGGCGTGGATGCACAGGCCGATGGTCACTGCGGCGACGATGATCACCGGGTTGCGGGTATCGAACATCGGGAAGGCGAAGAACGGCCACGTCGCGGCAGCGATGGCACCCGTGAGGTAAACGGGCTTGCGGCCCCAGCTGTCGACAAGCCGACCCACCTGCGGGATGACCAGGAAGTGGATCACGTGGGCGATCAGCAGGGCGAAGAGCAGCGAGGACGTGTCGTACTTGTGGACCGACTTGAGGTAGACAATCGCGAAGCTGACCACGATGTAGTACATGATGTTTTCGCCGAACCGGAGGCCCATCGCCTGCAGGATGCCCTTGGGGTACTTGCGGATGACTTCTTTGACGCCGTAGCGGACGTTCTCCTCCTGCTCCAGCTTCGCCTTCGTCTCCAGGAAGATCGGGGATTCGGAGACGTGGGTGCGGATGTAGTAGCCGACGAACACGATGACGGCGGAGAGCCAGAACGCGACGCGCCAGCCCCAGCTCAGGAAGTCGGCACTGCTCAGGACGCTGGACATGATGTAGAGGACCAGGGTGGCGAGGAGGTTGCCCACCGGGACGGCCGACTGGGGCCAGCTGGACCAGAACCCGCGGGACTTGTTCGGGCTGTGTTCGGCAACGAGGAGCACGGCGCCGCCCCATTCACCGCCGAGGGCGAAGCCCTGGATGAAGCGGAGGAACACCAGCAGGGCCGGTGCCAGGTAGCCGATCTCGGCGAAGCCCGGGAGGCAGCCCATCAGGAACGTGGACACGCCGATGATGATGATGGTGAGCTGCAAAGTGGGCTTGCGGCCGAGCTTGTCACCGATCTGGCCAAACACAATGCCGCCCAGGGGCCGGGCGACGAAGCCGACGGCATAGGTCACGAAGGCCTGGATGATGCCGTCCAGTTCGTTACCGGTGGCGGGGAAGAAGTACTTGCCAAACACCAGGGTGGCGGCGGTGGCGTAGAGGAAGAATTCGTACCATTCGACGACGGTACCGATCATCGATGCGGCGACGATTTTCTTGAGTCCGGATCCCTCGGATGCGGGGGCCGGGGGCGTTGCAGAGCGTGGGTTTACGCTCATGTCGTTCTCCTTGGTGTCCACGGTGACAGGCGCTGTGATACACAGCACTAAGATG
>JBFGBS010000328.1:0-3445 GCA_041567475.1 Arthrobacter sp. | reverse complement strand
GTTTCCTGCCCAGATCTGAAGGAACGATCACATGGCTTCAAAAGCCCCCCTGCATAACATCGACGAGTCAAAGCTGACCGTCACCAAACCCAAGACCAAGGCCGTCGGAATCCCGGCGGTGGTGAACTCACTGAAAATCTCGCTCGATCAGATGGGCCCGCTGCGCAGTGTCCAAACGCTGCTGGCAGTCAACCAGGTCGACGGGTTCGACTGCATGGGCTGCGCCTGGCCCGAACACGAAAAGCGCAACGCAGCCGAGTTCTGCGAAAATGGCGCGAAGGCAGTGGCCGAGGAGGGCACCCGCCGCCGCGTCACCCCCGAGTTCTTCGCCAACCACTCCATCGAGGACCTGAAAACGCGGGACGACTATTGGCTCGGCCAGCAAGGCCGACTGACCCACCCCATGCTCTTGGCCGAGGGAGCCACACACTACACACCCATCGAATGGGACGCAGCCTATGAGCTGATCTCCCAGGAGATGAAAGAAATGGATCATCCCGACCAGGCAGTTTTCTACACTTCCGGGCGGACCTCGAATGAAGCCGCTTTCCTCTACCAGCTCCTCGTGCGGGGATCGGGCACGAATAATCTCCCCGATTGCTCCAACATGTGCCACGAGTCCTCGGGTTCAGCCCTCGTCGAAACCATAGGCATCGGCAAGGGTTCGGTCAGCCTCGTCGATCTGGAGACCGCCTCGCTGATCTTCGTTGCCGGGCAAAATCCCGGCACTAACCACCCGCGCATGCTCAGCGCCCTGGAAAAGGCCAAGAAAAACGGGGCCGTCATCATCTCCGTCAACCCACTTCCCGAGGCCGGGCTCCTCCGGTTCGAGAATCCACAGACAATCTCCGGAACGCTCGTGGGCACGCAACTGACCGATGACTTCCTGCAGATCCGGGCCGGCGGGGATCAGGCCCTCTTTCAGGGACTCGGCAAATACCTCCTTGAAGCGGAGGCGCAAGGAAAGAAGACCCCGGGGCTGACTACGGTCCTGGACCACGAATTCATCGATAACCACACTGTGGGCATCAACGACTACCTCCGGCATCTCGAGAAGGTCACATGGAGTGAAATTGTCGAAGCCACAGGCCTGAGCTTGGAGCAGATCAAGGCCACAGGCGAACGCCTGCTGGCCTCAAATGCCACCATTGTCTGCTGGGCCATGGGCTTGACCCAGCACAAACACTCAGTACCCACGCTTCGGGACGTCGTCAACGTGCTGCTTCTCCAAGGCAACATCGGCAAGCCCGGAGCAGGAGTATGCCCCGTCCGCGGCCACTCAAACGTCCAGGGCGACCGCACCATGGGCATCTTCGAAAAGATGCCTGAGGCGTTCCACGACAGGCTGGACCAGGAGTTCAAATTCCGTTCCCCTCGCAAGCACGGCTATGACACCGTAGCTGCGATTCGTGCCATGCGGGACGGCAAGGTGCGCGTCTTCATTGGAATGGGTGGAAACTTTGTCCGGGCGGCCCCGGATTCCGAGGTCACGGAGCGGGCATTGGCCAACACTGACCTGACGGTGCAGATCTCCACGAAGCTGAATCATTCCCACGTGTCCACGGGCCGACGCGCACTGATCCTCCCGACACTGGGCCGGACCGAAAAAGACGCGCAGCGCACCGGGGACCAGAGAGTGACGGTGGAAGACTCGATGAGCGCCGTCCATGCATCCCGCGGACGCATTAAGCCGGCCAGCGAGCACCTCCACTCAGAAGTGGCCATCGTGTGCAACCTCGCCCATAAGCTTTTCACCGACGATGACGCCCTCCCGCTGCCCAACACGCCTCAAGCCGCCTGGCTCTCGTTGAAAGACGACTACTCTCTGGTCCGGAAACACATTGAAGCGGTCGTCGAGGGCTTCGAGAATTTCGAGGAACGGATCCAGCACCCTGGCGGTTTTGTGCTCCCCCACCCTCCGCGGGACGCCAGACAGTTCGAGACCGCGTCGGGCAAGGCGCACTTCACCGGCAATGAGCTGGAGTTCATCAAAGTGCCCGAGGGCCGGCTGGTCCTTCAGACGCTGCGCTCACATGACCAGTACAACACCACCATCTACGGCAAAGATGACCGGTACCGCGGTATCCACGGCGGTCGGAGGGTGGTTCTCGTCAACGAGGCTGACATTACCGAGCTGGGTTTTAGGGACGGCGACATGGTCACTTTGATTTCCGAGTTCCACGGGACCGAACGGCGGGCCGAGAACTTCCGGATCGTTTCGTACTCGACTCCGAAAGGCTGTGCGGCAGCTTACTACCCGGAGACGAACGTGCTCGTGCCGCTCGATTCGGTTGCTGACACCAGCGGTACACCGACATCCAAGTCCGTCATCGTGCGGCTCGAACGGGCCGAAGCGTGAGCGCCGACATAACGACGGCAACAGCGCCCAAGGGTGCGGACGGGCGGGGTATCCGCCTGCCGACGGCCTGGCTGAGGCGCTCAGCGTGATACACGGCCGCTAAAAAATCTCTGGACACACACCCCGTCCTGCAATACGCTGTTCCTGATATATCTTTACCGATCATCAAAATATTTCAGGGCAAGGTGAAGGAGATCCATGTCTGACATCACCTTCCCGGACGGCCATCTCCCGGCCCGGCCTAGCATCAGGGCCTCCCGTGGTTTCCATCCGCATCGTGGATGGTCCGTCCCGTTCCCGTGAACGATGCTTCGACGGCGAAACAACCTGGGGAGGTAGCTCGTCGAAGCATCGCTTTCGGGCGGCGGGGCAGCACGGAATTCCTCACAACACAGCAAGAATCCAAGGAGCGTCCATGTCAGGAAACAGAGCAGTCGCCTACAAGGAACCCGGTGTCGTCGAGATCATCAATACCGACTACCCGACGTTCGAACTGAAGGATGGTCCCGGCGTCAATCCCGCCAACGTCGGCCGGAAAGTGCCACACGGTGTGATTCTCCGCACCGTGACGACCAACATCTGCGGCTCGGACCAGCACATGGTCCGCGGGCGCACCACGGCCCCGCCAAACCTGGTGCTGGGACACGAAATCACCGGCGAGGTAGTGGAAGCCGGTCCCGATGTGGAATTCATCAAAGTCGGCGACATCGTCTCCGTGCCGTTCAACATCTCCTGTGGTCGCTGCCGGAACTGCAAGGAAGGCAAGACCGGGATCTGCCTGAACGTCAACCCGGACCGGCCGGGCAGCGCGTACGGATATGTAGACATGGGTGGCTGGGTGGGCGGTCAGGCCGAATACGTGCTGGTCCCCTACGCCGACTGGAACCTCCTGAGGTTTCCGGACCGCGACCAGGCCCTGGAAAAAATCATGGACCTGACCATGCTGTCGGATATCTTCCCCACCGGATTTCACGGCGCCGTCACCGCCGGTGTGGGCGTCGGATCCACCGTCTACATCGCCGGTGCTGGTCCGGTCGGCCTGGCTGCCGCCGTCGGCGCGCAACTGCTTGGCGCGGCAGTCGTCAT
>JBFGBS010000327.1:0-3445 GCA_041567475.1 Arthrobacter sp. | reverse complement strand
CGCGACCGGGTTCACGATCGGCAAGCGCTTCAAGTCCGCACCCGTCGTGCGGGTCTGTGACACCAACCCCGTGCAGCTCGGCCATCACGCCACGGCGGACGGCCGGTGGCGCATCTACGTCTTCGCCGACGCGGCAACGCCCGGAGAATCGTCGCCGACGGCCGCCCTGGCCGCGTGGCTGACGAGCGCGCCGGACTCGCCGCTCGCCGCCACCCCGGAAGGGGCCGACGTCGACGCGTGGTTTGACGTGAAGGTGATCTACCAGCAGGAGCACACCAGCGTCGACATCGGCGCCGTTCCCCCCGCGTTCAAGCCCCAGGTCGGACCGTTCGGGCTGACGGACTACGAGAAGGTCTACGCCACCGATCCTGCGGCGGACATCTTTGAGCTGCGCGGCCTCGATCGCGGCGGTGCCGTCGTTGTGGTCCGGCCGGACCAATATGTGGCGAACGTCCTGCCGCTGACGGCAACGGCGGAGCTCGCCGCCTTCTTCGCGCCACTCCTGTCGGCGAAGCTGTCCGAGACGGTGTGAGCCGGTCCCCGCACAGGCGTCAAGTATTCCCTTCGCCGGGCGGAACTCCTACCCTAGGAAAACTAAGTATGGTTCCTATTCGAGGGGTGATTCCTGATGCGAAAAGTACCTGCACTTGGATTGGTGGCGGCGGCGACGCTGGTTGTGGCCGGCTGTACCGGCGGGGGCACGGTAGACCCGACCGCGACGGCAACCGCCACCGGATCGGCCGAAGCCAAGGTCTACACCGAGGATGAGCTCCGGAATCTGATCTCCGGCATGACCGATGCGGACGGCAACGAACTCCGGCTCTACTCCAAGGAGCAGGTCGATGAGGGTGGGAACCTCGCTAACCTGCTGATGAGTACGGCCACCGTGGACCCCGCGGACTGCAAGGGAATCGCGACCGCGGGGCTGCTGGATACGGTGGAGAACGGCCACGTGGCAGTCGCACTATCGGAAGGGAATCAGCCGCGTACGCTGTCCGCCCAGTCCAGCAGCGGGGGACAGGACGCCGCCGATGTGCTGCAGCTGGTAAGCAGCAAGATGGACCAGTGCGCCAACTTCTCGGTCGGGATCCTGGGCCAGACCTACCAGGTGTCCAGCAAGGAACTGCAGGCCACCACGGATGCCACCCAGACGTTCGCGACGGTGAGCACCCGCGGAGAGGGGAACCAGGAGATGCTGATGCAGGTCTCCGCGGCGCAGGGCGCGTTGTTGGTTGTCGCCACCAAGGGAGGCACCGATCTGGGGGACTCGGACCAGAAGGAGCTCGAAGAGCTGATCAACGACGTGCTCCGGAAGGCCGAGGGCGGCATGGGAACCTCCAGCCCGACGTCGACCGGTACCGCCTCGCCGACAGATTCGGCGTCGCCGACGGACTCGGCATTTCCTGAGACCACCGAGTCGGGAAGCACTATGACGTCCTCGCCTCCGGCCTCGTAACCGGGTACTCGTATCCAGATGGCGGCCCGGGCGTTAACCGCAAAGGACGACGGCGGGGTATCCCGCCGTCGTCCTTTGCGTTGTGCATGCTGCAGGCCGGGGCTGCCAGCCGTTCGCGTGGCTAGGACACGAGTCCGGCTACGCCGAAGATGGCCGCGGCGATCCCGAAGCCCATCAGGCCGATGAGGGTCTCCATGACGGTCCAGGTCTTCAGTGTGGTCTTGACGTCCATGCCGAAGAAGCGGCCCACCAGCCAGAAGCCGGAGTCGTTGACGTGCGAGACCATCACGGAGCCCGCGGCGACGGCGATCACGAGGGCGGCCAGCTGCATGCCGTTCAGGCCGGCGGCGGCCACCGCCGGAGCGATCAGGCCGGCCGTGGTGGTTAGCGCCACAGTGGCGGAGCCCTGGGCGATGCGCAGGATGGTCGAGATCAGGAAGCCGGCGAGGATCAGCGGGATGCCGACGTCACCGAGGACGTCCGCCAGGGCCGTGCCGATGCCCGAGGTGCGCAGGACGCCGCCGAACATGCCGCCGGCCCCGGTGATAAGGATGACCGAGCAAACCGGACCCAGCGATGACTCCAGCAGCTTCTCCAGGGCGCCGCCGTGAAGGCCGCGGCTGCGTCCGAGGACGAGGGCAGCGACGATAACGGCGATCAACAGCGCGACCGGCGTTTCACCGAAGGTCCGCAGCACCTGGTACCAGGTCTCGGCTTTCGCGGAGGCGGGGAGGACGCCGGCGGAGGTGAGGGTGCTCAGGCCGGTGTTGAGGAAGATCAGTACGAGGGGGAGCAGCAGGACCCCGACGACGGTGCGGAACCGGGGCGGGTTGGCTTCTGCCGCGGCGTCGGCCTGGCCCAGCAGCGTCGGGACGGGAAGGACCATGCGGTTGCCGGTCCAGAGACCGTAAAGGTACGCCGCGACGTACCAGGTGGGGATGGCCACGATCAGGCCGGCAATGAGGACCAGGCCGATGTTGGCGTCAAAGAAGGTTGCAGCTGCCACCGGTCCCGGGTGCGGGGGCATGAAGATATGCATGACCGAGAACGCGCCGGCGGCGGGCAGCCCGTAGCGGAGTACGCCGCCGCCGAGGCGGTGCGCGACAGCGAAGACCACCGGAAGCATCACCACAAGGCCGGCGTCGAAGAAGATCGGGAAGCCGAAGATCAGCGAGGCGATGCCCAGGGCGAGGGGTGCGCGCTTCTCACCGAACATGTTGATGAGGTAGTCGGCCAGTGCCTTGGCCCCGCCGCTCGTCTCAACGATCCGGCCGAGCATCGCGCCCAGGCCGACCAGCAGCGCGACCGCGCCAAGGGTCGTGCCGAAGCCGCTGACCAGGACCGTAACAACCTTGTCCGCCGGAATTCCGGTGGCGAACGCGGTGGCCAGGCTGACGATGATCAGGGCAAGCAGCGCGTGAACCCGCAGCCTGATGATGAGGAACAGCAGCACCGCGATAGCCGCGGCGGCAATCAGCAGCAGGGGACCCGCGCCGAGGGTTTGGGTCCATCCTTCGATGGTCATGATTCTCCTTTGAAACAATTGGGCAAAAGTGGGGTGAAGCTCTGGTGGGGCTAGGCGGGGTCGCCGGCTCCGGTGTCGTGGCCGCCGGCCAGTCCGAGTGCGGCCTTGATGTCGGCGACCAACTGTTCGGGTGTCCGGGTGATGTCCAGGCGCATGCTGCCGGCGGCAAGTTCTTCGGGGGTCAACGGCTCCAGCGTGGCCAGTTGGCTTGGCAGCAGGGTGACAGGCATAAAGTGGCCGGCCCGCCCTTGCATTCGCTCGGCCAGGAGTTCGGCGTCGCCCTCCAGGTGGAGGAAGACCACCCGACCCTCCGCTTCGGAGAGCAGCTGGCGGTAGTCCGCTTTGAGGGCGGAGCAGGTGAGGACCGTGCTCGCGCCGCTCCTGGCCCGGGCGCTCATCCAGTCGCGGATCGAGTGCAGCCACGGCCAGCGGTCGCTGTCCTCCAGCGGTGTCCCGCTGTTCAT
>JBFGBS010000326.1:0-3447 GCA_041567475.1 Arthrobacter sp. | reverse complement strand
CTGACCGGGACCCTGTCCATCTTCTTGCTGGCGCTGATCGCGCAGAAGCTCTTCCGTTCCCTGACCCTCGGGGCTGTCGCCGGGGTGCTGCTCGCCGTCGACGGCCACCATCTGGTGCTGTCCAGGACGTCCCTGCTCGACATCTTCCTGATGTTCTGGCTGCTGGCCGCGTTCGGGGCGCTGTTGATGGACCGCGACGACGGCAGGCGCCGCCTGGCGGAGCGGCTCGGCCGGCAGGCTGCGGCGTCGCCGGCCGGGTATCCGTCCGGGCTGCAACTCACGGTGGGCCCCTGGCTCGGCATCCGGTGGTGGCGCCTCGCGGCGGGCGTCTGCCTGGGCCTGGCCGTCGGCACCAAATGGTCCGCCCTGTTCTTCCTCGCCGCCTTCGGGCTGCTCGCCGTGTTCTGGGACCTGAGCGCGCGCCGGATCGCCGGGATCCGGGCCTGGATCAGCGGCGGCATCCTCAAGGACGGCGTCCCCGCTTTCCTGGCCATCGTACCGGTGGCCGGCATTGTCTACGCCGCCACCTGGGCCGGCTGGTTCCGCTCCACGGACGCGTACTTCCGGCGCTGGGCACAGTCAGTTCCCTCCGCCGAGTGGGGCTGGCTGCCGGACCCGGTCCGGTCGCTGGCCCACTACCACCGCGAGGCGTACACCTTCCACCAGGGGCTCAGCTCCGACCACCCGTACGAGGCCAGCGCCTGGAGCTGGCTGGTGATGGGCCGGCCCACGTCCTTCTTCTACGAGTCCCCGGAGCGGGGCACCCCCGGCTGCGCCATGGAGAACTGCACCACGGCGATTCTCTCGGTCGGCAACCCGCTGATCTGGTGGAGCGCGGCAGCGAGCCTCGGCATCCTCATCTTCTGGTGGGCGGGCCGGCGCGATTGGCGTGCGGGAGCCATCCTCGCCGGCGTGGCCGCAGGCTACCTCCCGTGGTTCATGTATCCGGAGCGAACCACCTTCTTCTTCTACGCCGTGTCCTTCGAACCGTTCCTCGTGCTGGCCCTGGTCTACTGCCTGGGCCTGGTGCTCGGCCGCCGGTCGGACCCGGCCTGGCGGCGCCGCTCCGGGCTATATCTCGTGACCCTGTTCGTGGTGACGGCCGTTCTCGTGTCGGCGTTCTTCTATCCGGTCTGGACCGCAGAGGTCATCTCGTACCAGGACTGGCGTTTCAGGATGTGGATGCCGTCCTGGATCTAGGGCAGGATGGCAGGAGACCCCGGCGCCGCCCGGGCGGCCCGGGAAGGGAGACTCGGTGTGAGGGAAGCAAGTACCGCGCTGCTGGCGGAACTGGATCCGGACAGCAACGTCACGGACCTGCTGCTCGAGCAGCATGCCAAGGATTCCGCACATTCCCTCTACGCCCGCAAGCACTCCGGCGGCTGGACCACCGTCACGGCACATCAGTTCCTGAATCAGGTCACGGCCCTCGCGAAGGGCCTGATCGCCGGCGGCATCACCCCGGGCGAGACAGTCGCCGTGATGTCCGGCACCCGGTACGAATGGACGGTTGTTGATTTCGCCATCTGGTTCGCCGGCGGCGTGACCGTTCCGATCTACGAGACTTCCTCAGCGGACCAGGTCGAATGGATCCTGCACAACAGCGGTGCCCGCCGGGTCTTCGTCCAGGACCGCACCACGGCAGGGCTGGTCCGGGGGGTGCTGGATTCCTCCGCGTTGCTGGCCGACTCGCTCATCTCGGTCATCCGGATGGAGTATGACGGTGACGCCCCTCATCTGGCGAGCCTCGCGGCGGCCGGCAGCGGCGTGGGTGACGGCGAGCTCGAACGCCACCGCTCGGCGGCGGGACTCGGCGATGTTGCCTCACTTGTCTATACCTCGGGCACGACGGGCCGGCCCAAGGGCTGCGAGATCACCCACGGCAACTTCGCCCTGGTCGCCAAGAACATCATCCTGTTTTTGCCCGAGGTACTCCCGCCGCACGGCGCCCGGACCCTGATGTTCCTCCCGCTGGCGCACGTCCTGGCCCGGGCCGTCCAGATGATCTGCCTGAGTGCCGGGGTCACGCTGGGGCACACTGCCGGCACCAAGGACCTGCCCGCGGAGCTGCGCAGCTTCAAGCCGACCTTCCTGTTGGTGGTGCCACGGATCCTGGAAAAAGTCCTGGCCGGCGCCGCGCAAAAGGCCGCACTCGCGCACCGCGGGTGGCTCTTCGAAGCCGCCGAGGCCACCGCCGTCAGCTACTCAGAGGCCGCCGATGCCGCCGCCCGGGGCACGGGCACCGGCCCCGGGCGGCTGCTGCAGGCCCGGCACGCGGTGTTCGCCCGGGTGGTGTATCCGAAGCTGCAGCAGGCCCTCGGCGGGCACCTACGCTACGCCGTGTCCGGAGCCAGCCCGCTACGGTTGCGTGACGCGCATTTCTTCCGCGGCGCCGGGATCCCCGTGCTGGAAGGCTACGGCCTCACGGAAACGACGGCGCCATGCACAGCAAACACACCGGGACTGACGAAGGTCGGCACGGTCGGCATCCCGGTCCCCGGCACCACCATCAGGGTTGCGGACGATGGCGAAATCCTGGTCAAGGGAATCGGCGTCTTCAGGGGCTATCACGCCGACCCGGACGCCAATGCGGCAGCTTTTGAGGACGGGTTCTTCCGCACCGGAGACCTCGGGTTCCTGGACGCGGACGGCTTCCTGACCGTCACGGGGCGGAAGAAGGACCTGCTGGTCACTGCCGGAGGGAAAAACGTCGCGCCGGGCCCCCTCGAGGAGAAGATCCGGGAGCACCTGCTCGTTGGCCAGGCCGTAGTGGTAGGCGACGGCAGGCCGTTCGTCGCCGCCCTGGTCAACCTGGATCCGGAGGGGCTTCAGCAATGGTGTGCCCGGCACGGGCATCCGGCCTTGAGCCCCGCGGAAGCCGCCGCGGACGGAGCCGTCCGGGCGGCCGTCCAAGCGGCCGTCGATGAAGCGAACAAGTTGGTCGCCCGCGCGGAATCCATCCGGAGCTTCGTCATCCTGGACGCCGACTTCAGCGTGGAATCGGGCTACCTGACGCCGTCACTGAAAGTCATGCGGGACGCCGTCGTCAGGGACTTCGGCGCCCACATCGACCGGATCTACAGCTAGCGCCGGCTGCCGGACTCCTGGGCCTGCGCCTCCTCGGAGGCATCCCGGGTTCCGGATTCTTCCGTGGCCGCAGCCTCCTTCGCAAGGCCGCGGCGCTTACGCGTCGGCCACGTCAGGACCGCGGTAAGCGCGGCTGCGACGAAGACCAGGACGGCGATAACGATCCCTGCATCCACCCAGAACTGGCCCGGGAAGAGCCGGATCAACGTGTCCTGCAGCGAGAACGTCCAGGTGCCGCTGGCGAAGAAGATGCTGTGGAAATCAGCAAAGAACCGCTCCCATCCGAGCGAGGCGAGCACACCGAGGCCGATGATGATCACGAGGGTCGCGATCGAGCCGGCGAACAGGCCGCGGCGTACT
>JBFGBS010000325.1:0-3453 GCA_041567475.1 Arthrobacter sp. | reverse complement strand
TGCTGGGCCAGACCGAGGCGCTCGCGGACCGGTGCAGAATGGATCCCGCCGCGGACATGGGCTGGAAACAGCCCGTCGTCCCCGAGGCCTCCGTGATCGGGATTGCCGGGGATCCGCTGCTCGAACTCAGCCAGCGCTGCGCAGCCGGCATCAGCGCCCGGTTCCCCGGGATCACCGGCAAGGCCGCCGACCAGCTGCACGCCCGGCTGGAGCACGAACTCCGGATCATCGACACCCTGGGCTTCGCCTCCTATTTCCTGACGGTCGCCGAAGTCTCCCGCATGATCCAGGACATGGGCGTCCGGGCCGCCGCCCGCGGCTCCGGCGCCTCCAGCGTGGTCAACTACCTTATCGGCGTCAGCCAGGTGAACCCGCTCCAGCACGACCTCATCTTCGAGCGTTTCCTCTCCCGGGACCGCGCCACCCTGCCCGACATCGACATCGACGTCGAAAGCGCCGAACGGCACAACGTCTACCGGAAGATCTTTGAGCGCTTCGGAGCCGAACGCGTCACGCTGATGAGCATGCAGAACGGCTACCGCGCTCGCGGTGCCGTGCGGGACGCCGGCATGGCCCTAGGGCTGGATGACGGCGAGGTCGGCGAGATCGCCAAGCAGCTGTGGCGCTTTTCCGCCCGCAACTTCCGCGAGGCCCTGGCGGAAAAACCGGAGCTCAAGGAGTTCGCCGGACGGGTGGAGCAGCGGGACTTCACCGGAAACCAGCAACTGGACCTGCTGGTGGACCTGACCGAACGGCTGGACCGGCTGCCCCGCCACATCTCCATGCATCCGTGCGGCGTCATCCTGGGGGACGCCACCTTGCTGGACCGCACCCCGGTCCAGCCCAGCGGCCTGGGCCTGCCGATGAGCCAGTTCGACAAGCACGACATGGATCCCATGGGCATGCTCAAACTCGACGTGCTGGGGGTCCGGATGCAAAGCGCCATGGCCTTCGCCGTCCGGGAGGTCATCCGGCTCCACCCCTCCAAAGCCGAGGTGGTCGCGGCCGGCGCGCATCGCCCCGGGCCGGACGGGACCGGGCCGGACTACATCGGCGCAGACGGGCGGATCGACCTGAACGCCGTCCCGCTCGATGACGAACCCACCTATGAGCTGATTCGCAGCACCCACACCCTGGGCTGTTTCCAGATCGAGTCCCCGGGCCAGCGCGAACTGATCGGCAAGCTGGCGCCCCGGGAGTTCAACGACCTCATCATTGACATCTCGCTGTTCCGGCCGGGGCCGATGCAATCCGACATGGTCCGGCCCTTCCTGGAACACCGCCACGGCTTCGCCCCCGAGGTCTACCCGCACCCGGACCTGAAACCGGTGCTGCAGGAAACCCACGGCGTTACGGTCTTCCACGAGCAGATCCTGAAGACCTTCGACGTCATGACCGGCTGCGGGCTGGCCCGGGCCGACGAATTCCGCCGGGCCCTGGGCAACGAGGTGCTGGAAGGGAAAGTGGAGGAGTTTTTCCGGAAGGAGGCCCGGGCCCGGAAGTACACCCCCGAGGTGGTGGACAAGGTCTGGGGCACGCTGAAGGCCTTCGGCAGCTTCGGATTCTGCAAGGCCCACGGGGCTGCCTTTGCCGTGCCCACCTACCAGTCGGCCTGGCTGAAGACCCACCACCCGGAGGCGTTCCTGGCCGGGCTGTGGGAACACGATCCCGGCATGTACCCCAAACGGCTCCTCGTGGCCGAGGCCCGGCGGCTGGGGATCCCGATCCTGCCCCTCGACATCAACCGGAGCGGAGCCGAATACCGGGTGGAACGGGTGGATGCCGGCCCGGGCCGCGGCAGGCTGGGCATCCGCCTGAGCCTGAACGGCATCTACGGGCTCTCCGGCGCCGAGCTGAAGCGCATCGTGGCAGGCCAGCCCTATGACTCCCTGGCGGATCTGCGGGCACGGTCCCGGCTGAGCAGGCCGGGCATCCAGCGGCTCGCGCAGCTGGGCGCCTTCGACTCGCTGCACCGCGCCTCCGGCGGCGAAGCCAACCGCGCCGATCTGGTCCATCACCTCCAGAACCTGCAGCACCGGCCCGCACGCAAAGGTACGGAGGTGATGGAGGGGCAGCTGGCCCTGCCGCTGGGGGACGTCGAACTGAAGAACGTGAAGGCGGTGTTGCCCGCCCCCGGCATGGTGGAGACTGTCCGGGCGGAGCTGGACCTGATGGCGATGGATGTCAGCGAACACCTGATGACCAGCCACCGGCCCCTGCTGGAGCGGCTCGGCGTCACCACGGCGGACAAGCTGCTGGGGCTGCGCAACGGCACGGAGGTGCTCGTGGCCGGGGTCCGGGTCGCCACCCAGACGCCGCCCATGCGGGGAGGCCGCCGGGTGGTCTTTATCAGCATCGACGACGGCACCGGGTGCGTGGATTCGGTGTTCTTCCATGAGGCCCAGGAACAGGCCGGGTCCCTGCTCTTCGGCACCCGGCTCCTGCTCATCCGGGGCGTTACCCGCCGGACGGGGCCGCGGGGGATCAGCATCAGCGCCAGCACGGCCTGGGACCTGAGCCGCACCGAGACCCTGCCCTACCCGCAGGACCCGGCCGTGGCGCGTTCGGTGGCCTATCCGGAAACCGATAACATGGACGGGGCTGGCTGTGGTCCCCGTACGCCACAAGCTACGAAGCCTCAACTTTGAAATAGGAGACACCCGTGTCAGATGCCCAGAAGATCACCGTTCTCGTCGATGGCGAAGAAACCAAGGTGACTACCGGGACCACCGGCGCGGAACTCTTTTTTGAGCGCCGCGACGTTGTGGTGGCCCGCATCAACGGCGAGCTGAAAGACCTCGATCAGCCGCTGCCCGAGGACGCCACCGTCGAAGGCGTCACCATCGACTCCCCGGACGGGCTGAACGTCCTGCGCCACTCCACCGCCCACGTGATGGCCCAGGCCGTCCAGCAGCTGCGCCCGGACGCGAAGCTGGGCATCGGTCCGTACATCACCGACGGCTTCTACTTCGACTTCGACGTCGCCGAGCCCTTCACCCCGGAGGACTTGAAGACGCTGGAAAAGATGATGCTCAAGATCGTCAACCAGAACCAGAAGTTCGTCCGCCGCGTAGTCAACGAGGACGAGGCCCGCGCGGCCATGGCCAACGAGCCGTACAAGCTGGAACTGCTGGGCAAGAAGAACGACGCCGACACCGCCGAAGGCGTCAACGTCGAGGTCGGCGCCGGTGACATCACGATCTACGACAACGTCGACCGCAAGAGCGGCGAATCCGTCTGGTGCGACCTGTGCCGCGGGCCGCACCTGCCCAATACCAAGATGATCTCCAACGCCTTCGCCCTGACCCGCAGTTCCGCCGCCTACTGGCTGGGCAACCAGAACAACCAGCAGCTGCAGCGCATCTACGGGACCGCCTGGCCCACCAAGGACGAGCTCAAGGCGTACCAGGAGCGGATCGCCGAGGCCGAGCGCCGCGACCACCGCAAGCTCGG
>JBFGBS010000324.1:0-3481 GCA_041567475.1 Arthrobacter sp. | reverse complement strand
GCTGGAGTCCCGGATCGTGGACCCCTCGACCGGAGCGGTACTGGAGCGCGGGGCGATCGGTGAACTCTGCACGCGGGGATACTCGGTGATGAAGGGCTACTGGAACGAGCCTGATAAAACAGCGGAAGTGATCGACGATGAGGGCTGGATGCATACCGGGGACCTCGCCCGGATGGACGCGGACGGGTACCTGGTGGTGGAGGGCCGAATCAAGGATGTCGTGATCCGCGGCGGCGAAAACGTCTATCCCCGCGAGATCGAGGAGTTCCTCTTCACGCACCCGGACATCCAGGATGTGCAGGTGATCGGCGTCCCGGACGAGCGCTACGGTGAGGAGCTGATGGCCTGCGTCATCCTCAAACCCGGCGCCGCACCCCTGGACGCAGCGGGCCTCGCCGAATTCTGCCGCGGCAAACTGGCGCACTACAAGATCCCGCGCTACGTGGAGGTGCGGGAGAGCTTCCCGATGACCGTCTCGGGCAAGATCCGCAAAGTCCAGATGCGCCAGGAGGCGGCAGCCCGGCTGGGCATCTGACCGCTTTTCTACAGCAACGCGGAGTCACTTTTCGCCCGTGTTGGTGCCGCGGATGGGCGAAAAGTGACCCCGCGTTGCGGCCGGACGGTGCGACTGTGGATAACTTCTGCAGGGTGCGCGGCAGGCGGACACAATGGTGGGCATGGTCCGTATTGCACCGCTCCCCGCGAGCCTCCGTGTGGCACCATTTACCGTCTATGAGTCGCGCGCCATGGGCGTGAGACCCAAGCGGCTGCGGGCCAAAGATCTGTCCCACGGCGGGCGCCTCATCTACGTGCCGGCGGACCGTCAGCCTGGATTGCTTGAGCGGGCGAGGGTGCTGACCGCGGCCACACCGGGCGCATGGGTTTCGCATGAATCGGCGGCCCTCCTGACCGGTCTCGGCCTGCCGCCCTGGCTCGGGAGCGGGCCGACGATCCACCTCAGCAAGCCGCATGCGCTGCCCCGGGTCCGCAGGGACGGGGTCACCGGCCACCGGGTGCGGCTGATCCCCGGCGAGCTGACCGCCGTCGACGGCGTTCCGGTCACCGTGCCACCGAGGACTTGGCTGGACCTGGCAGCCGCCCTGCCGCTGGACTACGTGATTGCGCTCGGCGACCAGCTCATCCGAATGCCGCGGCCCGAGCTGGAACTGCGCTCCGAACCGTATGCCTACAAAGACGGGCTACGGCTCCTTATCCGGCAACATCCCAACATGAAAGGCGTGGAGAAGGCGCGGCTCGCGCTCGCCGAGATGCGGGTGGGCGCCGACTCGTTTCCCGAAACCTTTCTGCGGCTGGCCATGCGGGATGCCCGGCTGCCGGAGCCGGAACTGCAGCTTCGCCTGGACCCGGAGACCCGCCTCTCGCCGTCAGCGGATCTGGGCTACCGGCATTTCCGCATTGCCGTGCAGTACGACGGCGCCCATCACCTCAGCCGGGAACAGCAGTCGCGGGATAACCGGCGTGATGAGGCCTTCCGCAACGCAGGCTGGGCGTATTTCAAGGTCAACGCGGACGATCTGGCGGAGGGGTTCCGCGATGTCATTGGCAGGATCCGGCAGGCCTATGCCCGCGCACAAGGTCAACGCGGGGTCACTTTTCGCCCTTGAAGCGCTGAATGATGGGCCAAAAGTGACCCCGCGTTGCTTTAGTGGGGCGGCGTCGGTGGGGCGGGCATCGGTGGGGAGTTAGTGGCGGCGGTGGTCCTGGATGGTGATGCGCGGGCCGAAGACGGGTTTGCGGAAACCGCTGAGCCCGAGCATCCGCACCACCCGCTGCCGATGCCCGGCCCAGGGCGCCAGCAGCTTCAGCATGCCGGCATCGTCGGTCCGGCGCCCGGTCAGGGCCGCTCCCACGTACGCCGCCAGATGGTAGTCGCCCACGGAGATCGAGTCCGGGCAGCCGTGGGTGCGCTGCACCACCTCCGCCGCGGTCCAGATACCGATGCCCGGAATGGTCTGCATCTTCGTTGCGGCCTCCGTCGCCGGCAGCGCGGCGAGCCGTTCGAGCGCGACGGCGGAGCGCAGCGCCCGCATGATCGTCGCCGAGCGCTGGGGGCCCACTCCCGCCTTGTGCCATTCCCACGAGGGGATCCGCAGCCACTGCTCCGGCGTCGGCTGGACCATCAGGTTCGCGGGCGCCAGGGTGCCCGCGCCCGGGGCGGGCGTCCCGTACCGGTACGTCAGGTAGCGGTAGCCGCGGCGGGCCTCGATCACGGTGACCTTCTGTTCCAGGACCGCCGGAACCAGGGCGTCGATCATGCGCCCGCTCGCGGGAAGCCGCAGGCGGCGGTGCCGGCGCCGGGCCTCCGTGACCAGGCGGGGGAGCGTGGCGTGAAACCCGGGCTCGTCGAAGGCGGACCAGTCGTCATCCCGGCCCAGCAGCCGCGGAATCGAGGCCGCAGCGTCGGCGGCCCCGGGACCCCACGCCTGGACATCAATAGCCGGCTCATCGAGGGCCGGGCCCGCGGCCGTTCCGGCGGCGGTGAGCCGCACGGTGGCCGGGCCTTCCGGAGTTGTGAATGCCATCCACATGCCGCCGGGGGAGGGCTGGAACGTGGGATCCCCTTGACCGCGCGGCAGGGTCCCGATGGTCTGCAGCAGGTCGAACGGAGCACCGGGCCGCCACCGCAGCGAGGCGTCCGCGGCGGCCGCGAGGCCGGCGGGGACGTCTGCGATGCTCATCCGTCCATGGTCCCACGTCCCGCGGCCGGAGGACCGGGCTCAAGGGCCTAAAGGCACTGAACGCGGGACCGCCCCGGGCCTAGAATCTGGCTGTGGTGCGGGGCACCCGTGCCCCGTGTGTCGCCCGCCCCCGCAACTCTGCGGGCCCAGATCAGCGTCAGGAGCAGCACAATGTCCGGAGAAGTAACGCATTTTGAGATCCCGGCCGACGACCCGGACCGGGCCAAAGAGTTCTACCGCTCGGTCTTTGCCTGGGACACGGACGCCGTGCCCGGCATGGACTACAACATGATCACCACCACGGCCACGGATGAAAAGGGCATGCCCCTCGCGGCGCCCGGGATCAACGGCGGCATGTTCCGGCGCGAAGGTGAGCTGACCGCGCCGACAGTAGTGGTCAGCGTCGATGACATCGACGCCACCCTCGAAAAGATCGCCGAGCTCGGCGGCTCCGTTGTCATGCCCAAACAAGAGATATTGGACATGGGCTGGAACGCCTACTTCCGCGACCCCGAGGGCAACGTGATCGGCCTGTGGCAGAACGCCGAACAGCAGCCCGGGGCAGGCTCCGCGAACCAGGACGATATCGGCGCCTGAACGCAGCCGCGGCCGGTGGCGGCGGCGTGCCGTCCGGGCGCCGGCACCGGAACCGGCACCACCTGCGGCACCGGCGCACTTGCCGAGACGGTAACTTTGTATCTATGAAGTACGCCCAGTCCATCCTGGACCTCATCGGCCACACGCCGCTCGTCAAACTCAACCACGTCACCGAAGGGATCGAG
>JBFGBS010000323.1:0-3488 GCA_041567475.1 Arthrobacter sp. | reverse complement strand
TGGACCCGGTGGAGTCCACCACGTCGACTCTCGGAATACCGCAGGCGGAGAGGAACGCCCCGTCGCCGAGGGCATTGCGGTCCAGCGGCGGACGGTCCGGGGTCTCCTGCACGGCTTCCATGCATGAATCCTACCGAGTCAGCGCCCCTGCGGCTCGGGTCGAAGCGCCCCCGCGGCGGTAATCCTCAGGAAACTCAGAGGAATATGTCGGCGATGAGCCGGTCCTCCGGCGCACCGAGGCTGTAGGCGGTGAAGTCCGTGACACCGGCAGCGGCCAGGACCTGCTCATCGGTGTAGAAGTTGCCGCTCCTGTGCCCGGAGTCCGGCAGTGGGTGCCCCGCGGTCAGGATGGCGTGGGCGGCGTCAGCCATGATGGCCGCGGACCGGGCGCCACGGACGGCCATGTCTCCGCCGGGCATGTTCCGGATGGCCGCCGTGTCGATCAGGGTGCGGGGCCAGAGCGAGTTCACCCGGATGCCATCGTCCTTGAGCTCCTCGGCCAGCCCCAGCGTCGTCAGGCTCATGCCGTACTTGGCCAGGGTGTAGGCCAGGTGCAGGCCGGCCCACTTGGGATCCAGGTTCAGGGGCGGGGAGAGCGTCAGGATCTGGCCGGCGTCGGAGGCCCGCAGGGACGGCAGGGCCAGCTTGGAGAGCAGGAAGGTGCCGCGGACGTTGATGTCCTGCATCAGGTCGTAGCGCTTCATGTCCACGGCGTCCGTCGGGGAAAGGTCAATGGCCGAAGCGTTGTTGATGACGATGTCGATCCCGCCGAACCGTTCGACGGCGGCAGCCACCGCACGGGCGACGTCCTGGTCGTTGCGCACGTCGCCGACGACCGGGAGCGCAGCGCCGCCGGCGTCCTCGATCTGTTCCGCCGCGGAATACACGGTGCCTTCGAGGGTGGCATGCGGCTGGCCGGTTTTGGCCAGCAGGACGACGTTCGCCCCGTCCCGGGCGGCACGAAGGGCGATTGCCAGGCCGATGCCGCGGCTCCCCCCGGACATCAGGATTGTGCGCCCCTGAAGGGATCCGGCGGCCAGGTACGGTGCTGCTTTGGCAGTGGAAGCATCATTGCTCGACGTCATGCCAACACTCTAGCGGACATATATTACTGGTGAGTAACATCGCGTTTCCGGTGAGACTCAACCGGAAAGTTGTAGGTTACCTACAGTCATCTGCGCCCGTGGCGTCATTAGACTTGCCAGCAGGCCCTGCCTTTGTGTGGAATCCGACTAAACCGCTGCACGGCGCCGGGCCTGTTATGCACAGACCATTCAGCGCCCGATTTATCAGCAACAGAGCCGGAGACACTTGATGAGCCACGATCTGACCACGACCGCGGGCAAGATTGCCGACTTCCGCGACCGCCAGGCCCGTGCTGAGCAGCCCTCCGGCCCGGAGGCCATCGAGAAGCAGCATGCGCGCGGCAAGAACACGGCCCGCGAGCGCATCGACCTGCTGCTGGACGCCGGCTCCTTCGTGGAATTGGACGCGCTGGCCGTACACCGGTCCACGGCGTTCGGGATGGAGAAGAAGAAGCCGCTGGGCGACGGCCTGGTCTCCGGCTACGGGACCGTCGACGGCCGGCCGGTCGCTGTCTACAGCCAGGATTTCTCCGTCTACGGCGGGTCGCTGAGCCAGGTCAACGGCGAAAAGATCGTCAAGGTCCAGGAATTCGCCCTGCGCACCGGCTGCCCGGTCGTCGGCATCCTCGACGGCGGCGGCGCCCGGATCCAGGAGGGTGTGGCCTCGCTGGCGATGTTCGCGGACATCTTCCGCAACAACGTGCACGCTTCCGGCGTCGTCCCGCAGATCTCCCTCATCATGGGCCCCTCCGCCGGCGGCGCGGCTTACTCCCCCGCCCTGACGGACTATGTGGTGATGGTGGACAAGACCTCGCACATGTTCATTACCGGCCCGGACGTCATCAAGGCAGTCACGGGCGAAGACGTCGACATGGAGACCCTCGGCGGCGCCCGCCAGCACAACGCCACGACCGGCACCTCGACCTACCTCGCCTCCGATGAGACCGACGCGATCGAGTTTGTCCGGGAACTGCTGGATTTCCTGCCTTCCAACAACCTCTCCGAGGCCCCCGTGCAGGAGACCGAGCAGGAACTGGACCCCGACGAGGATGACCTCGCCCTCGATGCGCTCATCCCGGACTCGGCCAACCAGCCCTACGACATGCGCAAGGTCATCGAGCAGATCGTGGACGACGCCCACTTCCTGGAGATGCAGTCCCTCTACGCCCCGAACGTGATGATCGGCTACGGCCGGGTCGAGGGCCACACCGTGGGTATTGTGGCCAACCAGCCGATGCAGTTCGCCGGCACCCTGGATATTTCCGCTTCGGAGAAGGCGGCCCGCTTCGTGCGCAACTGCGACGCCTTCAATATCCCCATCATCACGCTCGTGGACGTGCCCGGCTTCCTGCCCGGCAAGGACCAGGAGTTCCAGGGCATCATCCGGCGCGGCGCCAAACTGCTCTACGCCTACGCCGAGGCCACCGTGCCCAAGCTGACCGTGATCACCCGCAAGGCTTATGGCGGGGCCTACATCGTGATGGGCTCCAAGAAGCTCGGCGCGGACCTCAACCTGGCCTGGCCCACCGCGCAGATCGGTGTGATGGGCGCCCAGGGCGCGGTCAACATCCTGTACCGCCGCGAACTTGCCGCGGTCGCGGAGGCAGGCGGCGACGTCGAAGCCAAGCGCGCCGAAGTCATCCAGCAGTATGAGGAGGAACTCCTCAACCCGTACCAGGCCGCACAGCTTGGCTACGTTGACGCCGTCATCGCCCCGTCCGAGACACGGGTGCAGATCGTCAAGGGCCTGCGCGCCCTGCGGGACAAGCGCGCGGCGCTGCCGGCCAAGAAGCACGGGAACATTCCGCTGTGACGCCGGCGGACAACACCACGGACCCGGCCGATGCGGCACCGGTGCTCTCTGTGGTCAAGGGCGAACCGACGCCGGAAGAGCTGGCGGCCCTGACCGCCGTCGTGCTGGCGCTGGGAGCTACCGGCGACGAAGCCCCGGAACGGCCCGGGGTCCGGCACTGGATCCGCCGGCAGCAGCTGCGGCTGGCTCCCCGTCCCGGCCCGGACGCCTGGCGCCGCAGCCTCGGCTGAACCCCCGGCGCGGCCTGCTCGGCCGCACGGAATCCCCCGGCGGTCCTTTCGCGGTGACCCCGGCGGGGTTAGTCTCGTCGGGTGACTATCAACACAGCTGCCCCCGACAACGCTGCCCCGACGCGCCGGCACACGGCCATCGACGCCGTCGCCGACGCCTACACGGACACCCTCATCCGGCTCAATCCGAGCTTCGCCACCGAGCTCGGACTGCCGGGGCACGAAACTGAGTATCCGGACTTCTCCCCCGCCGGCCACGCGGCGTTCGCGGCCGCTGCCCGCGAGGCGCTGACCGCCCTCGACGGACTGCAGCCGGCGGACGACGTCGACGCGGTCACCCTCGACGCCATGCACGAGCGC
>JBFGBS010000322.1:0-3506 GCA_041567475.1 Arthrobacter sp. | reverse complement strand
GTTGTCGTCCGCCGTATCTCCCGCCTCGAGGCCCCGACGGTCGATGCTTACCTGCACAAGACCTCCAAGGATCTCCCGGCCCAGGTCGGCGTCCTCTTCGCCGTTGACGGTGAAGGCGAAGCCGCTGCCACCGCAGCACACGACGTGGCCGTCCACATCGCCGCGATGTCCCCGAACTACCTGACCCGCGAGGACGTTCCGTCCGAGCTGGTTGAGTCCGAGCGTCGCATCGCCGAGGAAACGGCCAAGGCTGAGGGTAAGCCCGAAGCTGCCATGACCAAGATCGTGGAAGGCCGCGTGACCGGCTTCTACAAGGGCGAGGTCCTCGTAGACCAGGCATTCGCCAAGGATGCCAAGAAGTCCGTTGCGCAGGTCCTCGAAGAGGCCGGCGTCAAGGGCACCGGCTTCGCGCGTTTCCGCGTCGGTTCCTAGTCAACGTTCCTCGTCAGACACACCAGTCAGACATGCTGAGGGGGTGGTCACTGCGGTGGCCGCCCCTTTTGCATGCACAGACTCATGCATGCACAGAGCAGTACACGCACATGAATGAGCGCCGGGCGCAAGCGCCGGCGGACCGGGAGCAGGGCGCAGCGACAGCGCCGGCCCCCGGCAGGATACCCTTTTGAGAGCTCACGAACGGGAAGGCACCATGGAAACCGTGACCAATTCAGCCCAGCCAAACAAGAGCCGCCGCCGCGTCCTCCTGAAGCTTTCAGGCGAAGTCTTCGGCGGCGGAAAACTCGGTGTCGACCCGGACACCGTCCGCGGCGTGGCCAAGCAGATCGCGGCCGCAGTGCCCGACGTCGAGGTTGCCATCGTTGTGGGCGGCGGTAACTTCTTCCGCGGCGCCGAACTGTCCCAGAGCGGAATGGACCGTTCCCGCGCAGACTACATGGGCATGCTCGGCACGGTCATGAACTGCCTGGCCCTGCAGGACTTCCTGGAGCAGGCCGGCGTCGAAACCCGGGTGCAGAGCGCCATCACCATGGGCCAGGTCGCGGAAGCGTACATTCCCCGCCGGGCGATCCGCCACATGGAGAAGAACCGCGTCGTCATCTTCGGCGCCGGAGCGGGCCTGCCGTACTTCTCGACCGACACCGTGGCGGCGCAGCGCGCCCTCGAGGTTCACGCCGACGTGGTCCTGATGGCCAAGAGCGGCGTCGACGGCGTCTACACCGCCGATCCGAAAAAAGACCCCTCGGCGGAGAAGCTCCAGCGGCTCAGCTACGACGAGGCCCTCCGCCGGGACATCCGCGTGATGGACCAGACGGCCATGACCATGTGCAAGGACAATAACCTCACCATGGTGGTCTTCGGAATGGAAGGCGATGGCAACGTCACCCGTGCCATCCGCGGCGAGGACCTGGGCACCGTCGTCACTCCGTAGCACCGGCTAGGATGTTTTGAGGACGCTTCCGCCTCCCTGTCACAGGGAGGCGGAAGCCAAAGACGCAACGAAGACCGTGCCCCGCCCCGTCAGCGGCGGGCGCACCAATTTCTGAGGAGAGATCGTGATCGAAGAAACCTTGCTCGAAGCCGGGGACAAGATGGACAAGGCGGTTGAGGTAGCCAAGGAAGACTTCGCGTCGATCCGTACGGGCCGCGCGACGCCAGGCCTGTACAACAAGGTCGTAGTGGAGTACTACGGCACCCCGACGCCGCTGCAGCAGCTCGCGTCCTTCGCGGTTCCGGACGCCCGCACCATCCTGATCACCCCGTACGACAAGACCGCACTGCGTGATATCGAGCGTGCGCTTAGCGACTCCGAGGTGGGCGCCAATCCCTCCAACGACGGCAACGTCATCCGGATCACCATCCCGGAACTGACGAGCGAACGCCGCAAGGAGTACGTGAAGATCGTCAAGTCCAAGGGCGAGGACGCCAAGGTCTCCATCCGCAACATCCGCCGCAAGGCCAAGGAAACCCTCGACAAGCTGGTCAAGGACGGCGAGGCCGGCGAGGATGAGGGCACCCGGGGCGAAAAGGAACTCGACGCCCTGACCAAAGCCCACGTAGACGGCATCGACGAGCTGCTCAAGCGCAAGGAAGCCGAGCTGCTCGAGGTCTGATGGATCAGTCACAGGAGGCCCCCGGGGCGCGCATCAAAGGTCGCGGCAAGGAACGCCGGAACCCGACTCCGAAGGCCGGCCGGAACCTTCCCGCCGCGACTGCCGTGGGTCTGGGCATGCTCCTTGGGGTCCTGGGCGGACTGCTGTTCCTGCCGCTGGCGTTTGTCGCGATGGTCACCGCGTTCGCCGTCTTCGGTGTCTGGGAGATTTACCGGGCGCTGGAGGCGGCCGGCACCCGCCAACCCATCGTGCCGGTCATGACGGGCACCCTCGCCATGCCGGTTGCGGCCTATACCGGTGGTCTCGAGAGCCTGCTTTTCGCGATGCTGGCCAGCAGCGTCGCGGTGCTGCTGTGGCGATCGGTGGAGAGCGCCGCCGGTTCGGCCCGGAGCATCTTCGCCGGCGTTTTCACCCTCGCCTGGGTGCCGTTCCTGATCAGCTTTGCGGTGCTCCCGCTGCACACGGCCGGCGGCGTCACGCCGCTCGGCTTCTGGCCCGACGGCGTGGCACCGGCGGGTGCGTGGCAGATCGCGACACTCCTGCTGCTGGTGGTCTCAAACGACACCTTCGGGTACCTGGTCGGCGCCTCCATGGGCAAGCATCCGATGGCCCCGAAAATCAGTCCCAAGAAAACGTGGGAAGGCTTCGCCGGGTCGATCGCCGGTGCCGTCCTGATCGGAATCCTGGCCGCCATCTTCGTCCTGGACAAGCCCTGGTGGGTCGGGACGATACTCGCCGTCGGCATGGTCGCCGCGGCCACCGCGGGGGACCTGGCCGAGTCCATGATCAAGCGCGAACTCGGGGTCAAGGACATGAGCAGCATTCTCCCCGGACACGGCGGGGTGATGGACCGGCTCGACTCGATCGTCTTCGCCTCGCCGGTGGCCGTTATCCTTTTCGCGGCTGTCGCCGGAGCTTAACGGCGGCCGGACCGCACCCCCCGGGCACCTACAATGGTGCCGAGCAACCCAGCCGAACGGCATCGAAGGAAACAGAGTTACAGTGGACATTCAGCGTCAGATTCCTGCGTCTTTTGACCGGGTGCAGCGGAGCCAGTACGGCTACAACGCCAAGCAGGTCGATCAGTTCCTGGAGCGCGCACGGGTGTCATTCGAAGCACCTGCCGCGGCGGCGCGCCCGGTCAAGAGTGCCGACGTCCGCTCTGTCTCGTTTGACCCGGTCAAGGGCGGGTATGCGGCAGCCGCCGTCGACGCCGCACTCGACCGCCTCGAAGACGCCCTTGCCCGGCGCGAACGTGATGAACTCGTCGAGGCGCGCGGCGAGGAAGCCTGGCTCCGTGAAATCGGCCGGCTGGCCGGCGTGCTCCGCGGCCGGCTGCACCGTCCGGACGGCGAGCGGTTCCGCCGGCCCGCCAAAGCCAAGGTCCGCAGCTACAACACGGCCGACGTCGACAAACTCTGCCGCGAACTGATCGGC
>JBFGBS010000321.1:0-3508 GCA_041567475.1 Arthrobacter sp. | reverse complement strand
CTGGAGCTGCTGGGCAAGCAGAACGACGCCGACGCCGCCGAGGGCGTCAACGTCGAGGTCGGCGCCGGTGACATCACCATCTACGACAACGTCGACCGCAAGAGCGGCGAATCCGTCTGGTGCGATCTGTGCCGTGGCCCGCACCTGCCCAACACGAAGATGATCTCCAACGCCTTCGCCCTGACCCGCAGCTCCGCCGCCTACTGGCTGGGCAACCAGAACAACCAGCAGCTGCAGCGCATCTACGGCACCGCCTGGCCCACCAAGGACGAGCTCAAGGCGTACCAGGAGCGGATCGCCGAGGCCGAGCGCCGCGACCACCGCAAGCTCGGGGTGGAGCTGGACCTCTTTTCCTTCCCCGACGAGTTGGGTTCCGGCCTGCCGGTGTTCCACCCCAAGGGCGGCATCATCCGCAAGGAGATGGAGGACTATTCCCGCCAGCGCCACGTGGACGCCGGCTACGAGTTCGTCTACACCCCGCACATCACCAAGGGCCACCTCTACGAGGTCTCCGGGCACCTTGACTGGTACAAGGACGGCATGTTCCCGGCCATGCACATCGACGCCGAACTCAACGACGACGGCACCGTGCGCAAGCCCGGCCAGGACTACTACCTCAAGCCGATGAACTGCCCCATGCACAACCTGATCTTCCGTTCCCGCGGCCGGTCCTACCGCGAACTGCCGCTGCGGCTCTTCGAATTCGGCTCCGTCTACCGCTACGAGAAGTCCGGCGTGGTGCACGGCCTCACCCGGGTCCGGGGCATGACCCAGGACGACGCCCACATCTACTGCACCCGCGAGCAGATGAAGGATGAGCTCACCAAGACCCTGAACTTCGTGCTGGGGCTGCTCAAGGACTACGGCCTGGACGACTTCTACCTTGAGCTCTCCACCAAGAACGAGGACAAGTTCGTGGGCGAGGACGAGGCCTGGGAAGAAGCCACCCGGACCCTCGCCGAAGTGGCGGAAGCTTCCGGCCTGGAACTGGTCGCAGACCCGGGCGGCGCCGCGTTCTACGGCCCCAAGATCTCCGTCCAGGCCAAGGACGCACTGGGCCGGACCTGGCAGATGTCCACCATCCAGCTGGACTTCAACCTGCCGGACCGCTTCGAGCTCGAGTTCCAGGCCGCCGACGGCACCCGCCAGCGGCCCGTGATGATCCACCGGGCACTCTTCGGCTCGATCGAGCGCTTTATGGGCGTGCTCACCGAACACTACGCCGGTGCCTTCCCGGCCTGGCTGGCGCCCGTCCAGGTGGTCGGGATCCCGGTGGCGGAGGCCTTCAACGACTACATGTTCGACGTCGTCGACCAGCTCAAGGCGGCCGGCATCCGGGCCGAAGCGGATATCTCCTCGGACCGCTTCCCCAAGAAGATCCGCACCGCCAGCAAGGACAAGATCCCGTTCGTGCTCATCGCCGGGGGAGACGACGCCGAGGCCGGCGCGGTGTCCTTCCGCTTCCGCGACGGCAGCCAGGACAACGGTGTGCCCGTGGCCGAGGCAGTCCAGCGGATCGTCGACGCTGTCCGCAACCGGACCAGCTAGCTAGCGGACAGGCAAGGGGGAAACGTGCAGGAGCGAACAGAGGGCGCCGGTCCGGACCAGTCCGGGGACGGCGCCGTGACCGACGACTTCGGCCTGGCCGGGGTCCCGGACGCTTTTCAGCGCCTGTGGACCCCGCACCGGATGGCGTACATCAAGGGCGGCCAGCACCAGTTCAAGGACAAGGACGACTGCCCGTTCTGCGTCGCGCCGGAGCGCGGGGACGACGATTCACTCATTGTCTACCGGGGCCGCTCCGCCTACGTGGTGCTCAACCTTTTCCCGTACAACCCCGGCCACCTGCTGGTGTGCCCGTACCGGCACGTCCCCGACTACACGGACCTGACCGTGGAGGAAACCGCGGAATTCGGCGAGCTGACCCAGACGGCCATGCGGGTGCTGCGCAAGGTCGCCAACCCCTCCGGCTTCAACCTGGGGATGAACCAGGGCGTCACCGGCGGCGCCGGGATCGCCGGCCACCTGCACCAGCACATCGTGCCCCGGTGGGGCGGGGACGGAAATTTCTTCCCCATCATTGCCCAGACCAAAGCCATCACCCAGACCCTGGGCGAGGTACGGCAGCAGGTTGCGGACGCCTGGCCGCAACAGGCGCCGGAGCAGTCCGGGCCCGGGGAGCCGCATGCTGAATAGACACGCGCGGGGCTTTTTCACCGCCCTGCTCTCTCCGCTTGCCCGCTGGCTGCTCAAGGCCGGGGTTTCACCGGACGCGGTCACCGTGGTCGGGACGCTTGGCGTGGTGATCGGCGCCCTCGTGTTCTACCCGCTGGGCCAGCTCTGGTGGGGAACCCTGTTCATCACGGCCTTCATCTTCTCCGATGTCATTGACGGCATCATGGCCAGGATGCAGGACCGCGGCGGCCGCTGGGGCAACTTCCTCGACTCGACCCTGGACCGGGTGGCCGACGGGGCGCTCTTCGCCGGCCTCGCGGTGTGGTTCTTCACGGGAGGAGCCGATGCCCCGATCGCCGTCGCCGCCGTCGTCTGCCTGGTCCTGGGCATGGTGGTCTCCTACGCGCGGGCGAAGGCCGAGGCGCTGGGTTTCCACGCCAACGTGGGCATCGCGGAGCGGGCCGAGCGGCTCGTGTCGGTGCTGGTCGTCACCGGCTTCACCGGCCTGGGCCTGCCCACCGTGGTGCTGTTCACGACCCTGTGCCTCCTGGCGGCCGCCAGCCTGGTGACCGTGATCCAGCGGATCGCCTCGGTCCGGCGCCAGTCGCTGGACGAATTCGGCGGCACCGCCACCGAGCAGGCGGCCTGACCGGCACCGGCCGCCCGCGCGGGCAGGGCGGCCAACCGGCCGTTGCCGGGCCGGGAAGAATCCGCACGAGTCCGTGGGATTCCCGGAGGGTAACCGGAATTCTGCCGCGCCGTAGCCGGGGGCTAGTATTAGGATTACCGGCCAACGGATCCGGTAATCCGGTGAGTGCAACGCGGCATTTCATGTGCCGACAGCGCCTCCGGCGAGGTCAACTATCTACCCATAGGGGTTTTTGTGTCTACACCTGATGTAAGCAGCGAAGCCGGCGTGTCCGCCAAGAACGTCACGGGCAGCAGCCGCGTTAAGCGCGGCATGGCGGAGATGCTCAAGGGCGGCGTCATCATGGACGTCGTTAACGTCGAACAGGCCCGCATCGCCGAAGACGCCGGTGCCGTGGCCGTCATGGCGCTCGAGCGGGTGCCGGCCGATATCCGGGCCCAGGGCGGCGTCTCGCGCATGTCGGACCCGGACATGATCGAGGCGATCATCGACGCCGTGTCCATCCCGGTCATGGCGAAGGCCCGGATCGGCCACTTCGTCGAGGCCCAGGTCCTGGAGTCCCTCGGCGTGGACTACATCGACGAGTCCGAGGTCCTGACCCCGGCCGACTACGAGCACCACATCGACAAGTGGAACTTCAAGGTTCCCTTCGTCTGCGGCGCCACCAACCTCGGTGAGGCCCTG
>JBFGBS010000320.1:0-3519 GCA_041567475.1 Arthrobacter sp. | reverse complement strand
TCCGTGGCCGGCGGCGGCGGAACCAATGCCAACGGCACCGGCACCGAGAACTGACCGGCACGTAGACAGCAATGAATTCAGGAGCAATGAACATGAACTACAACTTCGGTTCGACGGCCGGTAACCTGCCGAGCAGCCGCTACGTGCTGCCGCAGTTCGAAGAGCGCACCCCCTACGGCTTCAAGCGCCAGGATCCGTACACCAAGCTCTTCGAGGACCGCATCATCTTCCTCGGTGTCCAGGTCGACGACGCGTCCGCGGACGACGTGATGGCACAGCTGCTGGTGCTCGAGTCCACCGACCCGGACCGCGACATCACCCTCTACATCAACTCTCCCGGTGGTTCCTTCACCGCCATGACCGCGATCTACGACACCATGACGTACATCCGGCCGGAGATCCAGACCGTCTGCCTCGGCCAGGCCGCCAGCGCCGCAGCCGTCCTGCTGGCCGCCGGCACGCCCGGCAAGCGGCTGGCCCTGCCCAACGCGCGCGTGCTGATCCACCAGCCCTCGCTCTCCGGCGGCCAGGGCGGCCAGGCCTCCGACCTGGAAATCCAGGCCGCGGAAGTCATGCGCATGCGCTCCTGGCTGGAAGACACCCTGGCCAAGCACTCGGGCCGGACCCCGGAGCAGGTCAACAACGACATCGAGCGGGACAAGATCCTGACCGCTGCCGAAGCCATGAATTACGGTCTGATCGACCAGGTCCTGGATTCACGCAAGATCAAGCCGCAGGCGATCTCGCGCTAACACGCAGTCGAGGACGCCGGTGCGGTTACCCCGAATGACCGCACCGGCGCCCGCTTCCCACCCAACCGGTCCAAAGTGACCTAGAGTGGAAGATGTCACGGCTCGCGTCTGGGTGGATTGCCCGTGATTCCAGCAACAGATGCAGCGCCGCACCGGAGCAAGTCACCGCCCGCGGCAAGATACAAAGGGGTTCACACATGGCTCGGATTGGCGAGAGCACGGATCTGCTGAAGTGTTCTTTCTGCGGAAAGAGCCAGAAGCAGGTGCGCAAGCTCATTGCCGGGCCCGGCGTCTATATCTGCGACGAATGCATCGAACTCTGCAATGAGATCATCGAGGAAGAACTCGCCGAAGTAGCCGACCTGGGCAGCTTTGAACTGCCCAAACCCCGTGAAATTTTCGACTTCCTGCAGGAATACGTCATCGGGCAGGAACCCGCCAAACGCTCCCTCGCCGTCGCGGTCTACAACCACTACAAACGGATCCAGGCCGGCCACGCCCCGAAGAGCGGAAGCCTTGCCGAGGGGGTCCACCACGACGACGTCGAGATCGCCAAGTCCAACATCCTCCTGATCGGTCCCACCGGCTGCGGCAAGACCTACCTGGCCCAGACCCTGGCCCGGCGCCTGAACGTACCGTTCGCCGTCGCTGACGCCACCGCCCTCACCGAAGCCGGTTACGTCGGCGAGGATGTCGAGAACATCCTGCTCAAGCTGATCCAGGCCGCTGACTACGACGTCAAGAAGGCCGAGCAGGGCATCATCTACATCGACGAGATCGACAAGATTTCCCGCAAGAGCGAAAACCCCTCCATTACCCGTGATGTCTCCGGTGAGGGTGTGCAGCAGGCGCTGCTGAAGATCCTGGAAGGCACCGTCGCGTCGGTCCCGCCGCAGGGAGGGCGCAAGCACCCGCATCAGGAGTTCATCCAGATCGACACCACGAACGTGCTCTTTATCGTGGCCGGCGCCTTCGCCGGCCTCGAGGAGATTATCGGCTCGCGTTCCGGCCGCAAGGGCATCGGTTTCGGCGCCCCGCTGAACGAGGCCAAAGACACCACCGACTCCTATGGCGAAGTGATGCCCGAGGACCTGCTCAAATTCGGCCTGATTCCGGAATTCATCGGGCGGCTGCCGGTCATCACCACGGTGTCCCACCTGGACCGGGCCGCCCTGATCCAAATTCTGTCGACGCCCAAGAACGCCCTCGTGAAGCAGTACCAGAAGATGTTCCTGCTCGACGGCGTTGAGCTTGTCTTTGCCGACGAGGCGCTGAATACGATCGCGGACCAGGCCCTGGAACGGGGGACCGGAGCCCGCGGCCTCCGCGCCATCATGGAGGAAGTCCTGCTGCCGGTAATGTTCGATCTCCCGAGCCGGGATGACGTTGCAAGCGTCATCATCACCGAAGAGGTCGTCAGCAAGAAGGCCGCGCCGACGCTCATTGCCCACGATGACGTCAAACGCCGGAAATCTGCCTGAACCGGAATAAACCCGGGCCTCGGCACGCTGAAAAGACCAGTGCCCTGTGCGCATCTTTCCCCAATGATTTTTCCTGAGGAGATCACCCATGCCTGAAACAACCGTGTCTGAAACAGCCGTCAACAAGGCCGAATTCTGGTTCGACCCGATGTGCCCGTTCGCCTGGGTCACCTCGCGCTGGATCGGCGAAGTCGAAGAAGTCCGCGACGTCGAGACAGAGTGGCACGTCATGAGCCTCGCCGTGCTCAACGAAGGCCGCGAAGAACTCCCGCAGCAGTACAAGGACTTCATGGCCAAGGCCTGGGCCCCGGTGCGGGTCATTACCGCCGCCGCGCAGCAGCACGGCACCGAGTTCATCAAGCCGCTTTACGACTCCATGGGCACCCAGATCCACAACGAGGGAAACGCCGACATCGAATCGGTCATCGCCAAAGCCCTGGCCGACGCCGGCCTCCCGGCCGAACTGGCAGCAGCCGGCCAGAGCGATGAATTCGACGCGCACCTGCGCACGAGCCACGAGGCGGGCATTTCGCTCGTCGGCCAGGACGTCGGCACGCCGGTCGTCGCCTTCAACGGGACCGCGTTCTTCGGCCCGGTCCTGACCCGTATCCCGCGGGGCGAGGACGCCGGACGCATCTGGGACGCCACCGTCACGCTCGCGTCCTTCCCCTATTTCTTCGAAATCAAGCGGAGCCGGACCGAAAACCCCGACTTCAACTGACCCCGGGGCCGGACAGGCTCCAGAGGCCTCGGACGAATTACTGAATTGTAATTCGTCCGGGGCCCTTGCCTATCCGCAGGCACGGGAGAATACTTGACTGTACCCACTTCGAAAGAAGAGGGACGCAGGAACCAAAGATTCAGTGACACTCATCCGACGCAGCCTTCGGCAAAGTCAGATGATGGCTACCAGTGACGAGGTAGGAAGACCTGAAGATCCGAGGATCCTGCCAGATTGTCAAAGACGTCACCGGACAATCGAAAAGTCGAAGCCCCACCAACGGCTAACGCTGATGGGGCTTCCCCTTTGCCCAAAAACTTGCCCCGGAACGGCCGTCCCGTCGTCGGACACCCGCGCCCGCCGTCCCCGGGCCCTGCTGCCTATGCCGCATTGCCCATACCGCGTTGCCCATACCGCGGACCCCGAGGCCCATAGCGGTAAGGCATGATAGTTCCGGATAGCGGCCCGTCAGCGATGCCCTCGATGCAGAGGCACGCCCGCGCCCGCACAACATAAAGGAACTCAAAATGGGACGCTCCCTGACACGTAGTCTGGTCTTTGCCGC
>JBFGBS010000319.1:0-3531 GCA_041567475.1 Arthrobacter sp. | reverse complement strand
TCGGCCAGGGAGTCGGGATGGCGGTCCGGCGCGCCGGCGTCGTCGAAGTAGATGAGCTCACGCCCATCAGCCAGGCGGCTGGTTGTGATTCGCGTCATGCCAACATTCTTGCACGAAAAGCGCACATTTAGCGACAGATTAGAACATTAACTATCAGTACTCGGTCCCGTCGAAAGGTTGACGTCGCCCCGGCCGCGCCCCAAACTTGTCTCGTGACTGACGCCGAGAAGGACCCCACGGTAGGAAAAATCGTCGAGCGGTTGGCTGCCCGGTTTCCTGAGGCACCCAGGACCCACATCGCCGGAGTCGTCGGGCAGGAGTATGACCTGCTGGAGACCGGGCGTATCAAGATCTATATACCGACCCTGGTGGAACACAACGCCCGGCAGAGGCTCCACCGCGAATTCACCTCCCGGCCGTCCGATTCGTAGAAGCCTGCACTGGCGCCGCCCTCTGACGGGGACGCCCCAACGGGCTATTCTTTGGCGGCCCCTGGCGGAGTAGCTTGACTGCATGGCGAAGGAAGCAGTCATCCTTACGGTCCCGGGCCCGCACGGTGACCGGGACATCAGGATATCCAGCCCGGGACGGATCCTGTGGCCGGGGCCCGGCCTGACCAAGCTTGACCTTGCCCGCTACCTCATCGACGTCGGGACCGCGTTTATCGCCGCCAACGGGGGCCGGCCGATGACGCTGCAGCGATTCCCGGACGGAGTTGACGGCGAGCAGTTCTTTTCCAAGAATCCGCCCCGGGGCACGCCGGAGTTCGTCAGGTCCGTCGACGTCGCATATCCCAGTGGCCGCAGCCATGCCCAGCTGGTCCTCGACGAAACGGCCGCCGCCGTGTGGGCGGTGCAGATGAACACCGTCGTCTTCCATCCGTGGGCCTCACGAGCCACGGCCCCGGACACACCGGATCAGCTCCGCATCGACCTTGATCCCCAGCCGGGCACAGGCTTCCCGGAGGCCGTCATCGCCGCCCTCGAACTCCGGAACGTGCTGCAGGACGCCGGACTGCAGTCTTTCGTCAAGACCTCCGGCGGTCGCGGCCTGCATGTTTTCGCGCCCATCGAGGCCCGCCACGAGTTCCTCGAGGTACGGCACGCCGTGATCGCAGCGGGCAGGGAACTGGAGCGCCGGATGCCCCGGCAGGTCACCACCGCATGGTGGAAAGAGCAGCGCGGCAAACGCATTTTCGTCGATTACAACCAGGCCAACCGTGACCGGACCATGGCCGGGGCCTACAGTCCCCGCGCCTCCGCCGGCGCCACGGTATCCTGCCCGGTCAGCTGGGGCGAACTCGCCGGCGCGGATCCCGGGCGTTTCACCGTGACGACCGTCCCCGGCCGGCTCAAGGCGGGGGAGGATCCGTGGGCCGGCATGCACGCGAGTCCGGGACGAATCGACGTGCTCCTGGACTGGTGGTCGCGGGACGCGGCGGCCGGGTGCGGAGAGCTGCCGTTCCCGCCCGATTTCCCCAAGATGCCGGGCGAGCCTGCCCGGGTCCAGCCGAGCCGGGCGCGCACACGGAAGTAGGGGATGCCGGCCCTGTTCGAACGGGGCAGGTACGGCATAGATTTGGCCCCTGGGCAGCTGACCGGAAGCGAGGAAAAGACCATGGCGGGTTCAACGGATGTGGCGGCGCGGCTGGCCGAAGCGTTGGCTGTTGTTCTGGGGACCGATGAAATCCCCCTCCGCCTTCGCGCCTGGGACGGCTCGGAAGCCGGGCCGCCCGACGCGCCGGTCCTTGAGTTCCGATCCCGCCGGGCCTTGCGCCGGATGCTGTGGTCGCCGGGCCAACTGGGCCTCAGCCGGGCCTACGTGGCCGGCGAAATCGACACACCCGGAGATATTTTTGCGAGTTTCGCTGCGCTGAGTTCTGCGGGCAAGTTTGCCGAGCCAGGGCCGTTCCGCCCGCCCACGCCCCGCGAGTTCCTGACACTGGCCCGGGCCGCCGTCCGCCTGGGCGCGCTGGGACCGAATCCGCCGGCCCCGCCCGAGGAGGCGCGGTCCGCCCGCCGCGGGCGGAGGCACACCCGCAGGAGCGACGCGGAGGCGATCTCCCATCACTACGACGTCGGCAATGACTTTTACGCCCTGGTCCTCGGGCCGTCGATGGTCTACTCCTGCGCCGTCTGGTCCGACGAGCGCGCCGGCCTCGAAGCCGCGCAGGAAGCCAAACTGGACCTCGTATGCCGCAAGCTCGGACTCCGGTCCGGCATGCGGATGCTCGACGTCGGCTGCGGCTGGGGCGCCCTGGCCGTGCATGCCGCGCAGCGCTACGGCGTTGACCTGGTCGGGGTGACGCTGTCCCGCGAACAGGCCGCACTCGCCCGGAAGCGTGTGGCGGACGCCGGGCTCACCGAGCGCGTCGAGATCCGCGTCCAGGACTACCGTGACGTGGATGACGGACCGTTCGAGGCCATCAGCTCGATCGGCATGTCCGAGCACGTTGGCCGTTCGGAAACGCCCGGCTATGTCACCCACCTGTATGGATTGCTGCGGCCCGGTGGCCTGCTGCTCAACCATGCCATCTCCTGGAACGCCGGTCGGACCGCGCCGGACCCGGATTCCTTCCTGCCGCGGTACGTGTTTCCCGACGGCGAGATGATCAGTCTCGCCGAGATGATCGGTGCGCTCGAAGCCGGCGGCTTCGAGGTTCTCGACGTTGAGACGCTGCGGCGGCACTACGCGTTGACGCTCCGGGCCTGGGTGCGCAATCTCGAGGAACGGTGGGATGAGGCAGTGCAGGATGTGGGCGCGGGCCGCGCGCGGGTGTGGCGGCTCTACATGGCCTCGAGCGCACTGGGTTTTGAGTCCGGTCTGACGGGGGTGAACCAGGTCCTCGCACAGCGCCCGGGCGGTGCCGAACCGCCGCTGCGCCGGAGCGCGTGGCTGTAGGCCCGGGTCAGGGGTGTGCGCGCAGGAAAGCAGCCACAGGTGCCGCCAGGGAGGCCCCTGTTTCCTCGGGACCGCGTTTGCGGCCTGCGACAGCGAAGGAGTGGTCGGCCCCGGCGAGCCACTGCAGCGTGGCGGTGGTGCCGATCCGCGCGACCACGGCTTCCAGCAGTTCCGGAGTCGCGAAGGTGTCACGCTCGCCCTGCAGGAAGAGCATGGGCAGCGCCAGCCCGTAGAGGTGTTCGTCGCGGAGCTTTTCCGGTTTGCCCGGCGGATGCAGCGGGTAGCCGAGGAAGACGAGTCCGGCGGCGGCCATGCCTTCGGCAACCGCCATCGAGGCCATGCGTCCGCCGAATGATTTACCGGCGGCCCACAGCGGCGCATCGCCGGCCAGGGACGCGGCAGCGTCCATCGCCGCCCGCCAGGCAGTGATCGCTGCAGGCGGCCGGTCCGGGAATCTGCGCCCGGCTTCGCGGTAGGGAAAGTTGAAACGCAGCGTCGCGAAACCGTCGTCGTTCAAGGCTCCCGTAAACCCCTGCAGGAACGGGTGGTCCATCCCGGCTCCGGCCCCGTGGGCAAGGACAACGGTTGCCTCCGGGGTCGCGGGCCGGGCGAACACCGCGGAGAGGGAGG
>JBFGBS010000318.1:0-3555 GCA_041567475.1 Arthrobacter sp. | reverse complement strand
GCGGGCGCGCCCTGCCCCGAGCCGCCACGCAGCGACGCCCACAGCCATGGCATCGAGTTCCACGAGGACACCGTCGGCGGCCGCGTAGACCGTCTCGGATTCCTTCGCGACCGGCAGCTTGGCCCGGGGGTCCCCGCCCTGGGCCTCGATCATGCGGTTCCAGACGTCCATCGCCCGGCCGTCCTTCAGCGCGGCCCGGGGATCGGCGTCGCGTACGCCGGCGCATGCGAGCATCTCTTCGGCGAGCCGGACGGTGAGTTCGACGACGTCGTCCGGGCCGCCGCCGGCGAGCACCTCAACGGATTCCTCGACCTCGATGGCGTTGCCCGCCGTCAGGCCCAGGGGGGTGTTCATGTTGGTGAGCAGCGCGACGGTGTTGACGCCGGCGTCCTTGCCGAGGGCGACCATGGTTTCCGCCAGTTCGCGCGCGCGGGCCTCGTCCTTCATAAAAGCGCCGCTGCCCACCTTGACGTCCAGCACGAGCGATCCGGTGCCTTCGGCGATCTTCTTGCTCATGATCGAGGAGGCGATCAACGGGATGGCCTCCACCGTTCCGGTGACGTCCCGGAGCGCGTAGAGCTTCTTGTCCGCCGGGGCCAGGCCGGCACCCGCCGCGCAGATCACCGCACCGATGTCCTGCAGCTGCGCCAGCATTTCCTCGTTGCTCAGGTCCGCCCGCCAGCCGGGGATCGCCTCCAGCTTGTCGAGGGTGCCGCCGGTGTGGCCGAGCCCGCGGCCCGAGAGCTGCGGCACGGCAACGCCGAAGACCGCGACGAGGGGCGCGAGCGGGAGGGTGATCTTATCCCCCACGCCGCCGGTGGAGTGCTTGTCCGAGGTCGGCTTCACGCCGCCGTCGGGCCGGCGGAGGCTGGAGAAGTCCATCCGTTCGCCGGAGGCAATCATCGCCGCCGTCCACCGGGAAATTTCGGCGCGGTCCATGCCGTTGAGCAGGATGGCCATGTTCAGGGCGGCCATTTGTTCGTCCGCGATGGCGCCGCGGGTGTAGGCGTCGATGGTCCAGTCGATCTGGGCCGGGCTCAGGACGCCGTTGTCCCGTTTGATGCGGATGATGTCGACGGCGTCGAACGCCTCGGATGATGATGTCACTGGTTTTCCTCCAGGTCTTGGGGTCCAAAGGCATCGGGAAGGACCTGGTCCATGGTCCTGATTCCTTGGGTCGTCATAAGCTCCATGTCGGGAGCCCGGAATTCGTAGAGCAGCTGCCGGCAACGCCCGCACGGCATCAGCACGTTACCGGCCGCGTCGACGCAGTAAAACGCACGCAACAGCCCGCCGCCGGTCATGTGGAGCTGCCCGACCAGCGCGCACTCGGCGCAGAGGGTCAGCCCGTAGCTGGCGTTCTCGACGTTGCAGCCGCTGATGATCCGGCCGTCCGTCGTGAGTGCCGCCGCCCCGACCGGGAACTTCGAGTACGGGGCATAGGCGTTGCCCATCGCGGCGTTCGCCGCCAGCTCCAGGGCGGACCAGTCGACGTCGTTCGCGGTCATCGGCGTCAACCCTTCACGTAGGGGACGCCGCTCGCCGCCGGCGGTCGGGAGCGTCCGACGAGGCCGGCCACCGCCAGCACCGTCACGAGGTACGGCAGCATGGCCATGAACTGACTCGGCACCGGGGTGCCGATGATGGTCACGATGCTCTGCAGGTTATCCGCGAAACCGAACAGCAGCGCCGCGAAGAAGGCGCCGATCGGGTTCCACCGGCCGAAGATCAGGGCGGCGAGGGCGATGAAGCCGCGGCCGCCGGAGATTTCCTTGGTGAAGCTGTCGATCGCCACGAGCGTGAAGAAGGACCCGCCGATACCGGCGATGGCGCCGCCGAGGGTGACGTTCCAGAACCGGGTGGCATTGACCTTGATGCCCATGGTGTCCGCGGCCTGCGGGTGCTCCCCGACGGCCCGGACCCGGAGGCCCCACTTGGTCTTGAACAGCCCGATCCAGACGACGATGACGGCGACATACATCAGGTAGCCCACGACGGACTGCTTGAACAGGATGGGACCCAGCAGCGGAATGCTCGAGAGCACGGGGATGTCGATGATCGGCAGCCGGCCGGGCGAGTTGAACAGTTCCTTGTTCTCCTGCATGACGGTGCTGAACAGGAAGCCCGTGAGACCGGAAACCAGGACGTTGAGCACAACGCCGACGATGATCTGGTTGACGACGTACTTGATGCTGAAGACCGCCAGGACCATGGAAACCAGGGCGCCGGCGGCGGCCGCGGCCAGCAGCCCGATGAAGGGGTTCTGGGTCACGGAGGCAACGATCGCGGCGGTGAAGGCGCCGCCCAGGAGTTGGCCTTCGATGGCGATGTTGACGACGCCGACGCGTTCGCAGAGCACGCCGGAGAGGGAACCGAACACGAGCGGGACGGCCAGCGTCACGGAACCGGCGATGAGTCCGGCAAGGGAGATGCTCGGGGTCCGGGCGCCGCCCACCACCCAGACCAGGAAGGCGACGACGAACAGGACCGTGAATGCGATCGGCAGCCAGCGCGGCGGCCGCTGCCCGCGGGTCTTCAGGTACGCGGCGTATCCGGCGAAGCCCAGCAGGATGACTGAGAGCACGGTGCCGCCGAGGGCGGCCGGAACGGCAATGACCGGCAGCTGGAAGAAATCTCCGCCGGAGGAGATGCCGAATCTGGCGGTCTTATCCGGACCGAGGATACCGAAGAAGACGAAGGCCACGAGCCCGAGGGCGCCCAGCAGGACCGGCAGCTTCCAGGTCACCGGTTTTTCGGAAATGGTGCCCGACTGCTCTTTGGCCGGCGGGGGTGCGGTTGCTGTTGTGCTCATGCTGCACCTCCGGTGCTTGCTGTCTTGCGCGGGGTGCGGGCGGTTGCCGCCTTCTTCTTGCGCGGGTTGAGTCCGAACACGGCACGCACCAGCGGCGGGGCGGCGATGAAGAGGACGATCAGGGACTGGACGACGAGCACGATGTCGATCGGTGTGCCGGTCTGGATCTGCATCTGCACGGCGCCGGCGCGGAAGGCTCCGAAGAGCAGGCCTGCGGCGAACGTGCCCCAGGGCGAGGAGCGCCCCAATAGGGCAACGGTGATGGCGTCGAAACCGTAGGTTGCCGCGACGCCGTCGGTCAGGACCTTTTCGGTCCCTGCGACCTGGGCGACGCCGGACAGGCCGGCCAGTCCACCGGCGATGGCCATGACCAGCACGGTCGCGCGGGGGACGTTGATGCCGGCCGTCAGGGCTGCCTTGGGGTTGGCCCCGACGGCACGGAATTCGAAGCCGAGCGTGGACCGGTTCAACAGCCACCAGACAAAGACGGTCGCCGCGATGGCCAGCAGGAAGCCCAGGTGGAGCCGGTACTGGCTGCCGAAGATCTGCGGGTACACCGCGGTGGCATCCAGGATCGGAGAGATCGGGGTGGTCTCCCCCGGCCGCTGGAAGGCCGGGGTATCCAGCAGGTACCGGACCAGGTAGAGCGCGATGTAGTTGAACATGATGGTCACGATCACTTCGTGCGCGCCGGTGCGGGCCTTCAGCAGACCGACGATGCCGCCCCAGACGGCGCCGCCGAG
>JBFGBS010000317.1:0-3555 GCA_041567475.1 Arthrobacter sp. | reverse complement strand
TCCGCCTGCTTTGTGGCCGCCAGTTTCTTGAGCCCGCCCTTGTGCGGGACCACAATGGCTGCCGGCCAGCGCGGAGTGAGTTCATCCCCGAGCGTGACGCCGCGGAGCTTGCGGCCAATAAGCGGCAGCACCCAATCGTGTATCCATCGGCGCTGCCGGCGTTCCCAGTCCCGGACACCGCTCTTGGCCGGTGCCGGCCAGTCTTCGGGCCGGAATTTGTGCGGCACACCGAGCTGGTCCAGGACCTGCCCGGCAAGGTACTTGTGGCCGGCCTTGGACATGTGCAGGCGGTCCGAATCCCACATCCGGGGGTCCCGGAAGGCATCAAGGGCCCAGTAGTCGATGAGTACGGCCTCATACCTGGCCGCGATCTCACGGACCCGCCGGTTGTACACGGCATTACGCCGTTTGAACGGTTCCAGCAGGGCAGACACTTTGACGTCGAAGCCGGTGAAGAGCACGAGCGTCGCCCCGGTCAGGGACAGCTTGGCGACAAGAGATTCGTAGTCCCGCATCAGCAGGACAATGTCCGTGCCCGGATCCAGGACGTCGTTCCCGCCCGCGTACAGGGTCACAAGCGACGGTTCCATCGCCACGGCCGGTTCCAGCTGTTCGGCGACGATGTGCCGGAGCCGCTTGCTGCGGATCGCAAGGTTGGCGTACTCCCAGCCCGGCTCGGCTTTCGCCAGCTTCTCCGCGACGCGGTCCGCCCATCCCCTGACCCCGTGGGGCAGCCTCGGGTCGCGGTCGCCCACCCCTTCGGTGAAGGAATCCCCGAGGGCGACGAACAGCCGCCGCCCGTCGGGTCGCGGTTCCAGCAGGTTTCCGGTCATTCGTCCACGCTAGCCAGCCAATCCGAAGCCGCGGTTAATTCGAGGAGCACAATAGGTTAGCTGTCGGTCACAGCTCGGCCTTCCCCTGCCGCCAATACCCCATAAAAGCCACCTGTTTCCGGTCGATGCCGACCTCGCGCACGAGGTACCGCCGCAGCTCCTTGATGACGCCTGCCTCGCCGGCAAGCCAGGCGTAGAACGGCATCGCCCCCGCTGGTTTGTCCGGATTCCGGCTGGCAGCGAGCGCGGCGGCATCCAACCGGGCCGGGGTTTCCCACAGAATGTCCTGATCCACGTTGATGTCTTCCGGTTCCGGGCCGGCAAGGTTGCCGGAGGTCTTGATGCCCACCCAGCCGGGCGCCGGTACGGCGGCACGGACCGCTGCCTCCAGCAGCCGGCCGTGCGGACGCGGACGGCCGTTTGCCGCGCCGCGCGCCAGCCAGGTGATGGCGACATCGGCTGCGGTACTGAGGTTCTGGAAGTCGCGGGCCTGCGGGACTTCCAGGAAAGCATGCCCGCTGATATAGGCCGGGAGGCTTTCGAGGATGGCGCTGATGGCCGGAACAGCGGTTTCGTCCCCGGCGAGCAGCACGCGTTGGGCCAGGCCGGGGCGCCATTCAATGCCGGAGTAGTTTTCCGCGGTGACACAGTGGGCGGCCCGATTGTTGGGGCCGATGATCCGCAGGGCGTGGCCCGGCCGGGCGTTCAGGGCCCAGTTCGCGGCGGGTCCGCCGTTGCCCGACGCATCGACGTGCAGGACGAAGTCGACGTCGATTTCCGGGTAGACCGCGTCGATCCGCTCCTGCCGCACGGTATAGGTGCGCATGCTCCCCCGGGTGGCCGGATCCTCGGCCAGCCATTTCCGGTACCAGCCCGCATCAGCCGTCCGGATTTCCGGCAGGGGCAACGGCGTCCCGTCGGCGGCCAGGGACGGAATCATGAGTTTGATGCGCAGATCAAGGGTGCTGCCGTGGACGCCGAAGTCGCGCAGCGCATAGCCACCGAGGGTGATCCGGCGGAAGGTGCGGCTGAGTTCCTGCACTGCCGTGACCACCACGTCGAACGCCAGCGTCATGGGTTCGGCGGTGCGCGCGGAGGCCCCGGACGCTGCCGCAAGGGCCGGGAGGTTGTTGACTGTGTTCATGGGACCAGCTCCAGGGTTGAGGGGACGTTGCGCGGGGAGCCCGCGTAATGCCGGCCGAGGGGGATGACCAGCGGGGTTCCGGAAACCGGGTCCGGAACGATACGCGCTTCGAGCCCGAAGACGTCGCGGACCAGTCCCTCGGTCACCACCTCGGGGGCCGGGCCTTCGGCCACAATCCGGCCGGCTTTCAGGGCGATGACGTGGTCCGCATAACGGGCGGCGAGGTTGAGGTCGTGGAGCACGATCGCCACCGTGGTGCCGCGGCGGCGGTTCAGGTCGGTGATCAGGTCCAGCACTTCCACCTGGTGGGCGAGGTCAAGGTAGGTGGTGGGTTCGTCCAGGAGCAGGACCTCGGTTTCCTGGGCCAGGGCCATCGCGATCCACACCCGCTGGCGCTGTCCGCCGGAGAGCTCATCGACGTTCCGCGACGCGAGTTCCAGTGTCTCCGTGGCGGTGAGGGCGTCCTGCACGGCCCGGGCGTCGTCCTTCGACCAGGATCGGAAGAAACCTTGGTGCGGGTAGCGGCCGCGGCCCACCAGATCCCGCACCGTGATGCCGTCCGGCGACGTCGGGTGTTGTGGAAGCAGCCCGAGGGTGCGGGCAACTTCGCGGGCGGGACGGCGGTGAATGTCCTTGCCGTCCAGCGTCACCGCGCCGGAGGCGGGCTTGAGCAGCCTGACCAGGCCCCGGAGCAGTGTGGACTTGCCGCAGGCGTTGGCCCCGACAATCATCGTTACCCGGCCTTCCGGAATCACGGTGGACAAGGCGTCCACGACGGTGCGCTGATCGTATTTGAGCGTCAGGGCTGACGTGCGCAGAGCTGCCATCTCAGGCATCCTTTCGGTTTGACGTAATAAGGAGCCACAGCAGGAAGGGTGCGCCGAGGGCGCCGGTGACGACACCGACCGGCAGGACGGTCCCGTCCAGCAGCAGCGGGGCAACGTTCGCCGCGCCGTAATCCGCGGCGAGGACAAGCAGCGCCCCGGTCAGGGCCGACGCCGGCAGGCTGGCCTTCCCGACGAAACGGCGGGCAACCGGGCCGGACAGGAAGGCGACGAACGCCACCGGCCCGGCGGCCGCCGTCGCCACGGCAGCGAGCGCGACGGCGGTCACCACCACGGCCAGGCGGGTGGCCCCGGCCCGGACGCCAAGTCCTGAAGCGGTGTCATCGCCGAGTTCGAGGATGCGCAGCGGGCCGGAGAGTCCGACGACTGCCGGAATCAGGACCGCCAGGGCAAGGGCCAGTGCTCCCGCCCGGTCCCAACTGGCGGCGTTGAGCGAACCGTTGAGCCAGATGAGGGCCTCCGCGGCGGTCCGGATGTCGGCGCGGGTCATCATGAAGCTGACCACGGCGTGCAGGGCAGCGGCGATCCCGACGCCGGCGAGGATCAGCCGGTTTCCCGCGGCTTCCCCGCGGTCCGGGGCGAGGCCGCGGGCGCCTCGGGATATGGCGTAGATGAGGGCTGCGACGGCCAAGGCCCCGGCGAGGGCGGCGGCGGAGAGCGCAGCGCCGGATGCGCCGAAGACCACGATTGCCGTCACCGCCGCGGCGCTGGCGCCGTAGCTGATGCCGATCAC
>JBFGBS010000316.1:0-3558 GCA_041567475.1 Arthrobacter sp. | reverse complement strand
CCAACCGCACCAAGATCTGGGTCGGCGCGGTGACGCTGCTGCTGGTGTTTTACCTCGTGGTGTCTTTCCAGCGGTCAGTGCTGCTGATGGCCGACCCCAATCTCACCGCCAAAGCGATCGGCGTGGCCTATCTGCTGCTGCCCGCGATCGGGGCCTGGGCGCTGGTCCGGGAGCTGATGTTCGGTGCCCGCACGGAGCGCCTGGCGAAAATCCTCGAAGCCGAAGGCGGCCTGCCGGAGGACACCCTGCCGCGCACCCCGGCCGGGCGGATCATCCGTGAGGCCGCTGACCGCGAGTTCGAGAAGTACCGCGAGGAGGCCGAAGCCGCGCCGGAGGACTGGCGCTCGTGGTTCCGGCTCAGCTGCGCCTATGACGCCGCCGGGGACCGCAAGCGCGCCCGCGCGTCGATGCGGGACGCCGTCAAGCTTTTCCGTGACGGGGCACCGGCCGCCTGACCGCAGCACCTGCGCAGGTCTTGCGGTCTATTCGGGTCAGCCTACGCGGGGTGTTCCGGCTACGCGGATTGTGCCGTTCAGCGGATGCGTGCGGGCTGGTAGCGGCCGAGCTGGTTGGCCGCATGCCCCGCCCATTCGAGCGGGCCGCGCCACGCCTGCCGCGCAAAGATCCCGCCGATCAGTAGCGCAGCGGCGACCTGCGTCCAGTACACGACCTCGACTGTCCAGACCGCCGGCAACTGCTGGCCGTTCAACGCGGCGATGAGGCACAGGTGGGCGGTGTAGAGGCTGAGGGTCATCGCTCCTGCGCCCCTCAGCGGGAGCAACAGGTCCAGTTCCACCCAGTCGCCGAGCCTGCCCAGCAGGAGGAAGATCCCCACGACGGCGACAGCGACCCCGGACGTATGGAGAAGATCCAGGGTGGTGCCAGAGTGCGGGGAGCTGACGGCCAGCCACCAGCCGGTGCCGGTCTGCTGGACCCCGGCCAGGTTGACCTGCAGTACGCTCTCCAGCGGGTAGTCGGGATCGGTCAGCTGCGCCTGCAGGGCTTTCAGCCCGCCCCAGTCCTCCAGCAACACAACGCTCGCCCATTTGGCGAGGACCGCCACCGTGCCGCCGGCCGCCAGCAAAAGAACCGGTACAGCCGCCGCCGAGAGCGCGAGCCGGCCGATCGCCAGGCCGATGAGCAGGTACGCGATCCATTGGAACACCGGGTAGTAGCCCGTGAGGAAGAGATCGCCGAGCAGCTGGCCCGGCGTGGTCAGGTCCTCCCAGCCGGGATTGTGCCCGAGCTGCAGGGCTGGCGTGGGGGCCAGGAGCCAGGGCCGGAGCAGGAACGCCAACGCCGGTGCGGCTACGACCCAGGCCGCGGCAAGCACCAGCAGCCGTTTGGGGCCAAAGCCCAGGAACGGCAGGATGCACAGGAACATGACGGCGTAGTGGACCAGGATGATGGCGACGTTGACCTCGAGCCCGCCCAGGGACAGGCCGATGGCTGCCACCACCAGCGCCCGGAAGGCGACACCCCGGCGGGCGGCCCACAGGTCCGCGCCGCCCAGTGGTTGTTGCTTGCCGGTGGAAAGGGCCAGTCCGACGCCGGCCAGGACGGCGAAGAGCGCCGATGCCCGGCCGGAGAAGACGAGGCCGACCCACGTGGGAGTGAGGTTGGGGTCGGAGCCGTAGAGCGGCAGGACATGTGTGGCCATCATTCCCAGCAAGGCCAGCCCGCGGGCGGCGTCGATGCCGGTCAGCCGGGCGCGGGGCGCCGGGCCGGCGGAGCTTTTAGGGGACCTGCCGTCCGTTCTGCCGCGGGTCCGGGGGCCGGGGGACATTCCGCGCGCGGTCATGCTCCGATCGTCTCACATGAACCTTTGACGCTCATGCCCGTCGGACGGCCGGCGGCGGGGCTGCTACCAGCGGATGTCCGCAGTTCCCGCCAGCGGGCGCCGCGCATCAAGGGCCAGCTTTGCCAGGGGCGCGAGGGTATCGGCCGCATGCACCTGCTCGGGGAACCGGAGGCAGGTGCGGGCCTCAAGCTCGGGAGCAGTGATTTCGTAGACCCTGAACTCGTCCAGATGCAGCACGGTTTGGAGCTGGTCCAGGTTCTGGGTCAGGAGGAAGGCATGGGTCTTGAGCACGCCGTGGTGGTGGAAGGCCAGCACCTTCCAGTATTCCCGGGGGAGCGGTACGCCGCGGTAGAGGCGATCGTCGTGGTGGAGCACCGGTCCGGCGAACACGCTGACCCGCAGGTTTTCGACCTCGACGTCATCGAAGAGAGCGTCCTCCAGCCTGCCCCAGACGCCGCCCTGGCGGCTTTGGTTGAAGTCGTCCATCTGGGGTGCGATGTTTGTGTAGTAGAAAGAGTCCCGGTTGGCCCGGGCGGCCTCCTCCAGGTCGCCCCACAGCAGGTCCGCGCGGCGCGCCAGGTGCCCCCGGTCCAAGCGGTTGCCGGAATAGAGTTCATTGCCCACCTGGACCGAGTCAGGGATCCTCGGATCGGTCCTGAAGCTCTGGCCGGTGCGGCTCAGCCTCTTGATGGCGGCCCCGTCGATGTTCCAGGCGACCCAGCGGGCAAACCTGCGCGACTGGCTGAGGGCCAACGAGAAGTGCGTGTAGGGAATGGCATCAGCGCCTTGGAACAGGACGGCATCGTCCTCGATGCCGGCACCAAAGGCCGGCACGGCAATGCGGGTGTCCAGGAAGTCCGGATCGTACCCCGCGCCCGGCCGCGGAGCCCGCGGGCCGGATGCATCCTCGTCAGCCATGCAACACTCCTCTCTAGGTGGTGCCTCGCTGGGCGGTTCTAGGTGGTGCCTCGCTGGGCGGTGCTTCTCTGGGCGGTGCTTCTCTGGGCGGTGCCTCACCGGTCGAAGCCTCGCTGGCCGATGCGGCCACACTACCGTCCTCGGACGGTGAGCATAAGCCTTGTGTTCGAATATATGTTCGAATAACATGAGCGCATGAACAACACCTCAGACCCGTTCTCTCCAAAGCCCGCAGGCAGGGGTTCCGGCCACGACGCCGCGGGCGGCCTGGCGCAGGGCCGCGGGAGTGCCGTGCACGCGGGCGGCCCTCCGGGTGGCGGATCCGGGGTGCTCAGGGCCATGAGTCCGGGCGTTGTGGACTTCCTCTTCCGGAAGCTCGTGGCGGGGGAGCCCGCGGAGGATTTCCAGTGGCACGGGGAGGGAATCGCGCTCACTGATCAGCCGCCCGGGGCCGAGCTCGCGCGCAGGCTGGCCGGGACGGACCTCGACGCGCTCACACCCACCGAACTCTTCCACTACGTCCGCGCCGCCCAGCGGCTCGCGGCATGGGCCGAGGAGCTGCGGGAAGCGGCGGTGGACCGCTACTGCTCGCCGGGTTCCGGGGATTCGGTCCAGTCCGCCTAGGATTTCCGTTTTTCCGCCGCGGAATCCTGGCGGAAAAGCGCTCCGGGCGGGCGACATTGACCTTCATCACATCACCGCCGTTGTCCTAACAAGCCGCGGACAAGGTAACGTTTTTCATATGGCTGACTCTGACATTCGCTCACACACGTTCGGGAACCTCGTAACCGCCATGGTTACGCCTTTCACAACCGACGGTGAAGTCGACTACAAGACGT
>JBFGBS010000315.1:0-3565 GCA_041567475.1 Arthrobacter sp. | reverse complement strand
GCCCAGATCGCATGCAGGCCGGAGTAGGCGAAGAAGTTCTCGAAAGAACCCCGGGCCGCCGGGTCGTGGGACCGGGCGGCGTCGAGGTCTTCCTTAAGTCTTGCGAAGAAGCTCACAAAGACCTTTCTGGGGAATGGTCGGGCCGCGGCTGCGACTCAGCCGCGGATGTCGTCGTACAGGACTGTGGAGATGTAGCGCTCACCGAAGTCGCAGACGATGGCAACAATGAGCTTACCGGCGTTCTCCGGACGCTTCGCGAGCTCCAGGGCGGCCCAGACGATGGCGCCGGAGGAGATGCCGCCCAGGATGCCTTCCTTGACGCCAAGGTCCCGTGCCACCCGGACAGAGTCCTCCAGGGTGGCGTCGATGACCTCGTCGTAGATGTTGGTGTCCAGGATCTCCGGGACGAAGTTCGCGCCGAGGCCCTGGATCTTGTGCGGGCCCGGGGCGCCGCCGTTGAGGATGGCGGAGTCCTTCGGCTCAACGGCGACGATCTGGACCTCGGGCTTGCGCTCCTTCAGGACCTGCCCGACGCCGGTGACCGTGCCGCCGGTGCCAACACCGGCCACGAAGATGTCCACCTTGCCGTCGGTGTCTTCCCAGACTTCCTCGGCGGTGGTCCGGCGGTGGACCTCGGGGTTGGCGGCGTTGGCGAACTGCTGGGCCCAGATGGAGTTCTCCGTGTTGGCCACGATCTCCTGGGCCTTCTCCACGGCACCGCGCATGCCCTCGGAGCCGGGGGTGAGGACGATTTCCGCCCCGAACGCGCGGAGCATCACGCGGCGTTCGGTGGACATGGTCTCCGGCATGGTCAGGATGACTTTGTAACCGCGTGCAGCGCCGACCATGGCCAGGGCGATCCCGGTGTTGCCGGACGTGCCTTCGACGATCGTGCCGCCGGGCTTGAGGGCGCCGGACTTCTCGGCAGCATCGACGATGGCGACGCCGATGCGGTCCTTGACGCTGTTGGCCGGGTTGTAGAACTCCAGTTTGACGGCCACAGTGGCGTCGAGCCCCTCGGACAGCCGGTTGAGCCGAACCAGCGGAGTGCCGCCAACCAGCTGGGTTACATCGTCATAAATCCGTGCCATGTAGATACGCCTGTCTCTGAAGTGGGTTACTGAGGCCAGCCTAATGAGGCCGCACTGGGCCTAGCTAAGCATTAAGCCATGCAGAGTAATATTTCCGGGCCTTCGCCAGCTTGGGGTTAATGATGACCTGGCAGTAGCCCTGTTCGGGGAACTTGCCGTAGTAGTCCTGGTGGATGTCCTCAGCGATGTGGAACATCGGCAGCCGGCTGACCTCGGTCACGATCGGGTGCGCCCACAACGTCTGGTTGCGTTCAATCGCCTCTTCGAAGAGGATCTTCTCCTCCGTGGTCTGGTAGAACATCGAGGAACGGTACTGCGTTCCGACGTCGTAGCCCTGCCGGTTCAAGGTGGTGGGGTCGTGCAGGGCGAAGAACATGTCCAGGACGATCTCGGCCGGGATCACATCCTCATCAAATGTCACGGCCACAACCTCAGCGTGGCCGGTGGTGCCGGAGCACACCGAATAGTAGTCCGGGTCGCGCTCATGGCCGCCGGTGTAGCCCGACACGACGGAGCTGACACCCTTCGTTTTCTGGTACACGGCGTCGAGGCACCAGAAGCAGCCTCCGCCGAGGACAAAAGTTTTCATGCTTCCTACAATGTTCTAAAGGCCCGGATGATTCCCGACTCACCTTACGAGAGGCTGAAACATCCCGGCGCGGGCTTCCGGTTGCGTCAGAATGAGTCCATGGAACCTGTGAACAACGATGTGTCAGCCGGCTCCGCCGAAGGCGCTGCCGAGGACTCGGGAGCCGCCACGGGCACGGCCGAAGCTTCCGGCGCCCCCACCCTGGGCATGGTCCTCCTGGCGGTCGAGGAGCTGTGGCCCGAATCGCTCGCGGAGCAGTGGGACGAAGTCGGGCTCGTGGCCGGGCACACCAACGCCGAGGTGACCCGGATCCTCTTCGCGGTGGATCCGACCCTCGACGTCATCGAGGAGGCCATCGAGTTCGGCGCGGAACTGCTCATCACCCACCACCCGTTGCTGCTCAAAGGTGTGACCTCTGTCGCGGCCACGACGGCCAAGGGCAGGGCAGTGCACCGGCTGATCGAATCCGGCACCGCGCTCTTGACCGTACATACGAACGGTGACTCCGCCGTCGGGGGAGTCTCGGACGTGCTGGCCGACGCGCTGGGCCTGCGGAACGTGGCGCCGCTGACGCCTGCCGCGAACGGACTCCCGGAAGAAGGGATCGGGCGGGTCGGGGACCTCGAAGACGTCCTGACGCTCGGCGACTTCGCCGCCCGTGTCTTCGGGATCCTGCCCGCCGTCGCCGGCGGCGTCCGGGTCTCGGGGGACCGGGACGGGCTGATCCGCCGGGTGGCCGTATGCGGCGGCGCGGGGGACTCCCTGTTCGCCGAGGTGCGGGCCAGTGAGGCGGATGTGTACCTGACCGCCGATCTGCGGCATCATCCGGCGTCCGAAGCACGCGAGGCGGCCGTCAACGGCAGGCCGTACCTGATCGACGTTTCACACTTCGCGAGCGAGTGGCTGTGGCTCCCCGCCGCGGCCGGGGCCCTGGGCAATGTCCTCGGCGACCAGGGCCATGACGTTGAGATCCGGGTCAGCAGCACCAACAGCGATCCGTGGGACTTCATTCTGACTCCGGGCTAAGGCCGGGGAGCACGCTAGGCGCTAGAGTCTAAGAAGCGCCAATACGGCGCCCGGCTCCGGCCGGCAGGGAACAAGCGGAGGTAAATAGTGGCCAAGGCAGCACCGGCGGAACAGTTGAAGTTGCTCGAATTGCAGGGACTGGACGCCAGGCTCAAGTCCCTGTTCAACCGCCGCCGAAGCCTTGAAAGCGACCCCCGGATCACTGATCTCGAGGCTGCCCTGGCCGTCGCCAACGGCGAGCTGGGCGCGGCAAAAATGGCCGTTCACGACGCCGAGCAGGAGCTTAAGCGCTCCGAAGCCGACGTCGAGCAGGTGGCAGCGCGGATCGCGCGCGACGAGGCCCGGCTCAACAGCGGCACCGGCCTGTCCAAGGACCTCGTGGCCCTGCAAAAAGACCTGGTCTCGCTCAACAAGCGCCGCTCCGACCTCGAGGATGTGGAACTGGAAGTCCTCGAACGCCTCGATGCCCTCCGCCTGCGCCAGGCGACGCAGCAGCAGATCGTCGATGACATCCAGGGTTCCTTCGGGGTTATCCGCGCCGAACTGGATGAGCAGCTGGCCGAAAACGGTGCGGAGGCCACCGCGGTCCGCGGCCAGCGTGCCGAATTCGCCGCCGGGTTGGACGCCGGGCTGCTGGCCATCTATGAGAAGACTCTGGGGCGGCGCGGCGTGGGTGCGGCCCGCCTGTTCCACGGCACCTCCGAAGGCTCCGGCATGCAGCTGAGCCCCGGTGACCTCGCCGAAATCAAGGCCGCGGCCGAAGACGACATCGTGTTCTGCCCCGACTCCGGCTGCATCCTGGTCCGTTCGGCCGACTGGGCCTAGGCATCCTCCCGGGCCCGGCCGGCGCCGCTGCCCT
>JBFGBS010000314.1:0-3565 GCA_041567475.1 Arthrobacter sp. | reverse complement strand
TGCCGGCTTCCTGGTCAGCGACGACGGCGCGGGCGGCGTTGATGCAGAAGGACGGGTAGTCATCGAGGGCGTCGTAGACCTCGGGTCCGTGGTCCACCACGTCGTACCCGCGGGCGCGCAGGTGACTGACGAGGTGGGCGCTGAGTTCCATGCCGGCGTGGTCGGTGGCGATGTGCACGCGCGGGAGATCGGTGGTGGTCACGGCGGATCCGTTCGGTCGGGCACCGGCGGATGGCCGGGCGGCGGTGGGGGCTGGTCCAAGCCTACTAGGGCCCCGGGCACGAGTCGCCAGCCGGCGGGAATACTAAGGCGCCGGCCGTTACGGGCGTCCGGCGTGTCAGGCGTCCGGCGTGTCAGGCGTCAGGCGTCCGGCGCGTCAGGCGTCCGGCGCGTCAGGCGTCCGGCGCGCCCGGGCCGCCACCCGGGACAGGACGCGCGCCAGCTGTTCCGCGTCGGCTGCGTTGCCGCCGCTCACGGCCACCCGGTGCCCGTCGGACCCCTCGACCAGCACAGCGGGGCCGCTGCTGACCAGCATGGCCCGGGTGCCGCCGCGGCTCCGGTACCCCCAGCCCCCGTAGTCGGCAGCCTTGACCTCCGTCGGAACTGCAGTGTCAATCGCGGCGGCCGGCACCTCAATCACGCGCAGGAGCCCGCCGGCGTAGACCCGCAGGCCGGTCCGGTCCACGCGTACGCGCGCCACCAGGAGCGCTGCGGCCAGCAGGGCCGCAACGACCAGGAGCACCGCCAGCCACGGCACGGCCAGGGAGAGGAGGGCCGCCGGCAGGAGCGTCGCGAGCCCGATCATCACGAAGACCGAACTGCGGGCATGCACCCACAGGCGCACGGAGTCCGTGGCCAGCTCCCGGTCCCGTTCGCGGTCGAGCGCCGCGCGCAGGGCCGCGTCGTCGTCGGCGGACCAGCGGTCATCGGCTTTGAAGACAAGACCCATGACCACCCCGAGCCCCACGGCCGCGCCGCTGCCCAGGGCCAGGACCGAGACGTCGAGCCGCGCGGCGCCGGCGTCCGCCAGGCCCACCTGGCCGACCAGGACGGCGGCGAGGACCGTGACGACGAAGAGACTCAGCGCAAAGCCCAGGCCCATCATGATCCGGCGCATGAGCACAGGCCGGGACAACGGCACGGCCTGGAGCAGGAGCGCCCAGCCGATAAGGATGATCAACCCGGATCCCGCGCCCACGACCGCGGGGAAGGGTGCGAAGTCCGCCGGCCCGGCACCGGTCCAGCGGACGGCCAGCGGCTCGGGCAGGTCCGCACGGACCAGGGACGCACAAACGGCGAAGCCGGCGGCGAGCACCACCGGGAAGCCGAGCGCAAATCGCAGCGCCCGGAGGTCCATGGATTCCCGGATCTTTCGCATGCTCCAACGCTACCGCCGGGCGGCCCCGTCCGGCACAGGAGTACGCGTTCCGGGTGCGCGGCGGGCCTTGCCACCGGCCGCTAATGTGAAAGAATAACTTCACAGTATCAACCGGCATTGCGGCCGGCAGCACCCACCTTTCGGAGGCCCCACTTTGCCCGGTATGAACCTGACCCGCGCGGAAGCCCGCGAGCGCGCCGCCCTGATCGCCGTCGACTCCTACCACGTCAGCCTGGACCTCACCCGGGGCGACGAGATTTTCGGTTCCACGACGACCGTGACCTTTACGGCCGTGCCCGGGTCCTCCAGCTTCATCGACGCCGTGACGCACACCGTCCACAGCGTGAGCCTGAACGGCCGCGCACTGGACCCGGCGCAGGTCTCCGACGGCGTCCGGATTCAACTCCCGGATCTGGCGGCGGATAACGAACTCGTGGTGGTCGCCGATGCCCCGTACATGAACACCGGCGAGGGACTGCACCGGTTCGTTGATCCGGTGGACAACGAGGTCTACCTGTATACGCAGTTCGAGGTCCCCGACTCCCGACGCATGTTCGCCGTCTTCGAACAGCCCGACCTCAAGGCCAGCTTCAGCTTCACCGTGACGGCGCCCGCGCACTGGGACGTGGTCTCCAACTCCCCCACCCCGGAACCGGTGGCAGCGGCTCCGGCGGCGGACGGCAGCGCCCGTTCAGTCTGGGAATTTTCGCCCACTCCGCGGCTGTCCTCATATGTCACCGCCCTGATCGCCGGGCCGTACCAGTCGGTCCGCAGCGAGTACACGTCCCCGGAAGGATGGGTCACGCCGCTGGGCCTCTTTGCCCGCAAGTCCCTTATGCAGTATCTGGATGCGGACAATGTCTTCGAGCTCACCCGGCAGGGCTTTGAGTTCTTCGAGGCCCAGTTCGGCTGCCCGTACCCGTTCGCGAAGTATGACCAGCTCTTCGTCCCGGAGTTCAACGCCGGGGCCATGGAGAACGCCGGGGCCGTCACCATCCTGGAGGGGTACGTCTTCCGCGGCCAGGTCACCGACGCCCAGGTGGAGCGCCGCGCCATCACCGTGCTGCACGAGCTGGCGCACATGTGGTTCGGGGACCTCGTCACCATGCGCTGGTGGAACGATCTGTGGCTCAACGAGTCCTTCGCCGAGTACATGTCCCACCTGGCCGCGGTGGAGAACACCCGGTTCACCCATGCGTGGACCACGTTCGCCTCGGTGGAGAAGTCCTGGGCCTACCGGCAGGACCAGCTGCCCACAACGCATCCGATCTTCGCCGAGATCAACGACCTCCAGGACGTTGAGGTCAACTTTGACGGCATCACCTACGCCAAGGGCGCCTCCGTGCTGCGCCAGCTGGTGGCGTGGGTGGGACCGGAAGAGTTCATGTCCGGCGTCCGCGAGTACTTCAGCAAGTACGCCTGGGACAACACCGAACTGAGCGACCTGATGGCCGAGCTGGAAAAGGCCAGCGGCCGCGACCTGGATGAGTGGGGCCGGTTGTGGCTGGAAACCGCCGGCGTCAACACGCTCGCGCCGGAGCTGACGGTCGGCGAGGACGGTGTGATCTCGTCCTTCGCGATCCTGCAGTCTGCGATCGAGAGCCAGCCGACCCTGCGCCCGCACCGGCTTGCCGTCGGGTTCTACAACCTCTCCGAGGCCGGAAAGCTGGAACGCGTGCACCGCGAGGAGCTCGACGTCGACGGCGAACGCACCGAGGTTCCGGCCCTGGCCGGCCTGGCCCGTCCCGACCTGATCCTGCTCAACGACGACGACCTCGCCTACGCGAAGGTCCGCCTCGATCCGGCGTCCCTCGCGACGGCCACGGCACACCTGAAGGACTTCAGCCAGAGCCTGCCCCGGACCCTGGTCTGGGGCTCCGCCTGGGATGCGGCGCGCGACGGCGAAACCCCGGCCCGCCGCTATGTGGACCTGATCCTGGCCAACATCGCCGAGGAGTCCGATTCCTCCGTGATCCTGGTCCAGCTCCGCCAGCTGGCCACCACGTTGACCTACTACGTGGCCGAAGAGCACCGGGAGGCCACCACCGTGGCGGCCGCCGACACGCTCTGGGAACTCGCCGCCGCGGCCCCGGCCGGCTCCGACGCGCAACTGCAGTTCGTGAAGTCCTACGCCCTGCTGGCGCGCAGCGCGGCCCAACTGGACACCGTGGCCGGGCTGCTGGAGGG
>JBFGBS010000313.1:0-3565 GCA_041567475.1 Arthrobacter sp. | reverse complement strand
GTGGTCGTCGGCGGGACGGTCGAAGGTCGAGGCAATGACCTCGCCCTTGACGGTGCGCTGCATGTCCGTGACTTCTTCGGGACGTTCGTCAACGAGCACCATCATGAGGTGGACCTCAGGATTGTTGGTGGTGATGGCGTTGGCGATGGACTGCAGGATGAGCGTCTTGCCGGCCTTGGGCGGCGATACGATCAGGCCGCGCTGGCCCTTGCCGATCGGGGCGACCAGGTCGATGACGCGGGGGCCGATCTTCTTGGGGTCCGTCTCGAGGCGCAGGCGCTCCGAGGGGTACAGCGGCACGAGCTTCGCGAATTCGACCCGGTCCTTGAGTTCTTCGGGGGTCTTGCCGTTGACCGAGGTGACCCGGACGAGGGCGTTGAACTTCTGGCGTGCGGACTGCTGGCTGCGGTCTTCGCCTTCGCGAGGTGCGCGGATGGCGCCGACGACGGCGTCGCCCTTGCGCAGGTTGTACTTCTTGACCTGGGCGAGGGAGACATACACGTCGTTCGGGCCCGGCAGGTAACCGGACGTGCGGATGAACGCGTAGTTCTCCAGCACGTCCAGGATGCCGGCGACGGGCAGCAGCACGTCGTCGTCGGTGACCTCGACGTCGTCGAAGTCAGGGCCCTGGACGCGGCCGCGGCGGCGGTCGTTGCGGTCCCGGAAGCTGGAGTTGCGATCACTGCGGTCGTTGCGCGAGTTGTCGCGGTTGTCCTGGCCGCCGGAGCGGTCGTTGCGGTCGTTGCGGTCGCGGCGGTTCCGGCGGTTGCGGCGGCTGCCGCCATCGCTGTCCTCGTTATCGCGGGAGTTGTCGCGGTTGCCATCGCGGCTGTTGTCGCGGTTGCCGTCGCGGCTGTCGGCGGCGTCGCGGCCACCACGGTTGCGGGTGTTCTCGCGGCGCTGGCCGTCGTCGCTGCCCTGTTCGGTCCGCTTGTCCTGGCGCTGGTCGGCGCCCTGGTCGGTCCGCTTGTCCTGGCGCTGGTCGGCGCCCTGTTCGGTGCGCTGTTCAGCTGCGGGCTGCTCGGCCGGCGCCTCGGTGGTGTCGGAAGCCTGGCCGGACTGGGCGGCAGCTTCGCCGCGACGGCGGTTCCGGGTGCGCGGCTGACGGCGTTCAGCGGTCTCGGCCGGGGCGGCCTCGGGGGCGGCTTCCGCGGCGGGCGCTGCCTCCTGGGCGGCGGTCGGCGCTTCGGCGGCGGCGCTGACGACGCCGTCGCTGCCGGCGCGGCGGCTGCGTCCGCGGGTCCGGGAGCGGGGGTTTTCCGTTGCCGGAGCTTCAGCCTCGGCGGCGGGCGCGGCGGCCGCCGGAGCGGCACCGTTCTCGGCCGTTTTTGCAGCGCTGCGGGCCGGGGCCTTGCTGACCGGGGTGCCCGCGCGGTGGGCGGAAATGGCCGAAACCAGATCACCCTTGCGCATGCGGGATCCGCCGGAAATACCCAGCTGGCTGGCAAGAGCCTGGAGCTGGGCGAGCTTGAGGCCTGCGAGGCCACTGCTCTTTACGGGTGCTTCCGATGACGATCCGGCAGCAGAAGATGTGTCCACAGCTGAAGACAGCTCAGTGGTTTCGGTCACGAAGGATCCTTCCCCCTCGACGGCGTCCAGACTGGGAGCTGGACGCGATGATTTGATCTGCGCTGCAGTTCAGATCTGCAGCCGCGATTGTCGGTCATGCCGGACGGATGTTGGCCAGCAGGACCGGGTATTGCGTCACCTTGCACGTTCCAAATCACGTGGAACGGCGGGTCTAGACGAAGGGAGTGCAGAGCAACTCTGCAAAGTCCTGCGTCAGACCGATTGCAGGTGTCACCGGAGAATATTGCGCAATGTAGAGAAGACACAGTGAAGACGAGACGCGTCAAAAGATGAGAGAGGCTACAGGGCCAACATCACGGTCTTATGAACAGTTGCGCTTATGAACAATTGCGCGATTACCGCCGGTGCACTTCCACTTTAGCACCTTCGATGTCCACGGCCAGCTTCATCACACGCCAGCCGACCTCCGGCGTGTTGCCGGCGGTGTGGGCGGCGATGAAGTCCAGCGCCGCTTGGGCTTCCTCCTCGCCGTTGGCCAGCACCAGGACGGTGGGTCCCGCCCCGGACACGACGGCGGCGTGCCCGGCCCGCCGCAGGGCGCCGATCAGTTCCGCGCTGGGCCGCATCGCCTGGGCCCGGTAGCTCTGGTGCAGGTAGTCTTCCGTGCCGGGCAGGAGGAACTTCGGATCCCGGGTCAGCGCGTGGATCAGCAGTGCCGCCCGGCCGGAATTCATCGCCGCGGCGTGGTGGCCTACCGAGGCCGGCAGCAGTGCCCGTGCGGCTTCGGTCGAGAGTTCGTAGTCAGGAACGGCCACGACCGGGATGACCGTCGGCGCGACCGTCGCGGACGTGCTGCTGTACTGGTCACTGTTCTGCCATGACAGCGCCAGTCCGCCGAAAATGGCCGGTGCGACGTTGTCCGGGTGGCCTTCCATTTCGCTCGTGAGCTGCAGGATCCAGTCCTTGCCGCGGCGCGCGGCCGCCGGCACCAGGGCGTTGGCCGCGGTGACGGCCGCAACGACGGCCGATGCCGAGGACCCGAGGCCGCGGCCGTGCGGATTGACGTTGTCCGCCGTGATCCGCAGCCCCTCGTGCCGGAAACCGAGGCGGTGCAGGGCCTCGGTGATGGCTTTCGCGACCAGGTGCGTGGCATCGCGCGGCAGCGAATCGGCCCCTTCACCGCTGAGCTCGAACTCCAGTTCCCCGCTGGCCAGCGTTTCCACCGTGAGGGTGTCGTGCAGCGACAGGGCCAGCCCGAGGCTGTCGTAGCCGGGTCCTAAGTTGGCGCTGGTGGCGGGGACACGGACGGTGACCACCTGCGCGGCCTGGACCGCAGGGTTGACGGCGGCAGGCTCGGCGGGGACGGTGAGGGTGGTTTCCAAGGCTATTTTGCTTCCAGTCCCAGTTCTGCGGCGACGGTGACGACGTCGTTGGAGACCTTGACCGGCTGCACGTCGCTGCCGTCTTCGGTCCGGAGGGCCCACTGCGGGTCCTTGAGTCCGTGACCGGTCACGGTGATGACGATGGTCTTCCCGGCGGGCACCTGTCCCGCGGCGTGCTTCTTGATCAGGCCGGCGACGCCGGCGGCGGAGCCGGGTTCCACAAACACGCCTTCGCGGGCGGACAGCCAGCGGTGCGCGGACAGGATTTCCTCGTCCGTCACGGCCTCGATCACTCCGCCGGACTCCTCGCGGGCGCCCACGGCGGTTTCCCAGGACGCGGGGTTGCCGATCCGGATGGCCGTGGCAATGGTGTCCGGTTCGGTGATGGGGTGTCCGGCTACGAACGGTGCCGCGCCGGCAGCCTGGAATCCCCACATGATGGGCGTCTTGGTGGCGACGGCCGGAAGCGTGCCGGCCGTGGCGGACTCAAAGGGCGCGGCGTATTCCTTGTAGCCCTTCCAGTACGCACTGATGTTGCCCGCGTTGCCGACCGGAAGCACATGGTAGTCCGGTGCGTCGCCCAGGACGTCGACGATTTCGAAGGCACCGGTTTTCTGGCCCTCGATCCGGGCCGGGTTGACCGAGTTGACCAG
>JBFGBS010000312.1:0-3573 GCA_041567475.1 Arthrobacter sp. | reverse complement strand
GGCGCTGGCGAAGTCGTACGTCAGCGCCCGGATGCGTGAGACCGTGGCGCTGGGCCGGTCACTGCTCGGCGGCAACGGGATCGTCACGGACTACCGGATGGCCAAGATCTTTGCCGATGCCGAGGCGATCTACACCTACGAGGGGTCCTACGAGATCAACACGCTGATCGTGGGGCGTGCCGTCACAGGGGTGTCCGCGATCGTGTAGCGGGAGCCTGCCGGGACACTCCCGGGGTCCTACCCGGCTCCGCCCGGATCCTTTTCGCCCGCCTCGATGCGGGCGTCCAGGCTGTTGTTCTTCACCGGCATCGGGCAGGTCCCGTACGGGGTGAACGCGCTGGGGTAGTTGACGGCACGGTTGAAATCCAGGATCACCGTGCCGTCGGGCCGCGGCCGGGGTGTGGAGACCTTCCGCCACTCGGCACTGGCCTGGTCCGGGGCGGCCGCGCCGTTGGTCTCGTCATGGAACGTGACCGACAGCGCCCCGAGGCCCTCTTCTTCGGCTTGCAGGCGGAGGTCATGGGCGATGCCGGGCAGCCGGAACAGGAGTTCACCCACGGACCGGTGCACCCCGTCCACCAGCGGGTTGGCGGTGCTGATCGGAATATCCACGGGTTCCGGGTACCGCACGAACCGCGCCTCGATGACCAGGTCGGGCCGGTAATCGAAGACGGGTACGCCGTCGAACTCGGTGAACACCGGCGAGGCGGCGTCCCGGGTCCGAATGGCGTATTTGTCGGCCCGCATTGCGAGTTCAACAACTACCTGCCGGCCATCGTCGCCGCCGTACTGGACCCACAGCAGCGACTCCTCGTTCTGCAGTGCCGCGTGCACGGTCCCGTCCAACGGGGCCCCGGTCTCCACAAGCGTCAGCCCGTCGGCCGCGGCTGCCGTGAGGGTCGCCGTCGTGCCGTCCGCGGACCACAGTCCGGGGACGAGCTCGACGGCGGCGGGCTGGGCCTCGAGCCACTGGAACGAGGTCAGCGTCAACCAGCCGTGCTCGGCCGCGAGCGCCGCGTTGCGGCTCTCGCGGAAACGCTTCCAGCGCGCCAGCTGGGCGTCGGGGGCGGGTGTGTTCACGGAATCCTCCAGCGGTGGACGGGGGTTGTCTTCTCCAACATACTGTCCCGGCGGCCGGTTTCCGCGGGCCGAATTCTGCTGGTTGCTTTTATCCGGCTAATTCCAGATGGCGTCCGCGTACTCGGGGTGGTCCACGAAGGGGTTGCGGTTGCCCTGCCAGGCGTCGAAGATGCGCTGGTTGCGGCGCTGCTCAAAGGCGTCCGGGGGATCAATCCGGTTCCACTCCAGCAGCACGCTCATCCGCCCCATGTAGGGCGCGGAGCCGTTGTTGACCGAATCGTTCATTTCCAGGTCCGGGTAGCCGTCGCCGCCTTCGTAGCGGACTGCCATGTACATGATCATCCGGGCGACGTCGCCCTTGACCGCGGTGCGGGGTTCCCAGGAGTCGGCGTCGGTGTAGTTGCCCGGGGCTTCCGCGGACTGTGTTCCGCCGAGGTCGAAGTCCTTGTTGCCGCGGGAGGAGTTGACCGTGACGTCGGTGGGCCGCAAGTGGTGGACATCGGTGCCGGGGCCGGTCGTGGTGCCGAAGTCGCCGTGTGACTTGGCCCAGACGTGCTCGCGGTTCCAGTCATCGACGCCGCCGCCGTTGGTGCCCTTGGCCTGGGACCGGCCGGTGTAGAGCAGGATCACGTTGCTGCTGTTCGCCGGGTCCTGGTCCGTGTCTTTGAGCGCGTCCCAGACCTGGTCGTAGCTCAGTGTCTGCTGGACGGAGATGATCTGGTGCAGGCTTGCCTTCAGGGACGCGCCGCTTTTGCCCGCCGCCGGCGCATAGTAGTCACCGGGTGTGGGTGTGGGTGAGATCGTGGGTGAGGGCGTGGGCGTGGGCGCACCGGCCAGGGCCATGCTGCTGGGGTTTTTGAGCCCGGGGTGGGAGAAATATGCCGTCAGCGCGCCCGTGACATCGATCCGCTGCCCCAGCCGGGACGGGTTGCTCTGCAGGCCGAACTGGGTGCGGAAAGCCGCGGTGACCTGGACGTACAGGATCCGGGTGGTGTTGGTCTCGGCGCTTGAATCCGCGATCGCGATGGCGGTATCGGCGGTGAAATTGCTCCGCAGCACGCTCGATTCGGAGACCGGCTGGCCCACGACGTAGCCGGCGACGGCCGCCGTCGAGCCGTCCTGCCGCGCCATGGCTTCGGCGACCGTCAGAGGTGCCGCCGCGCTGGAGGCGGGGGCCGCGGCGGACTGCGCCACGAGGCCGGCGAACAGCAGGCCCACCGCGACGGCGGCCGCCAGTAACGGGTTCCGTCCCGCCAACCGCGGGGGGATGGCCCTGCCGGGCGCAGGGGCAGTCAGGGTGGTCTTCACACGGGGCTCCTCACGGCGCGGCGCCCGCCGCGCGGCCACCTAGTTTATGACAGATTATGTCAACAAATGATCACAATATGTCATAAGGGGCGTGGGGCCGGGAGGCGCGGGGTGCCGGCGCAAGAAATTCACCGGAACTTCAGCGGCTCTTCATGCCGGCAGTGGCTGCCAGGGCGGCTAGCCTTCGCTATCGAGCACCTTCATCTGCGAGGCCTCGTAACGGGTGCCGGCGACGGCGCCGGGCGGCACGGCATCCTCCAGGTCCGCCAGGTCATCCGGGGTCAGCTCGACGTCGGCGGCGGCGAGCGTCTCGGCCAGTCGCTCCCGGGTCCGGGCGCCGACGATGGGAACAATGTCCGCCCCGCGTGAGAGCACCCAGGCGATCGCCAGCTGGGCCACCGTGACGCCCTTGGCCTCGGCGACCACGCGCAGCTCCTCGACCAGGCCCAGGTTGCGGTCCAGGTTCTCGCCCGTAAAGCGCGGGAGCCGGAATCGGATGTCACGGCCCCGGAGCGGGTCCCGGCCCGGATCCGGGCCCGGGCTCCAATGGCCCGAGAGCAGGCCGCGGGATAAGGCGCCGTAGGCGGTGATGCCGATGCCCAGTTCGCGCGCGGTCGGCAGGATGTCCGCTTCGATCCCGCGGGAGAACAGCGAGTACTCAATCTGCAGGTCGCTGATGGGGTGCACCGCATGCGCCCGCCGCAGGGTGTCCGCGCCGACCTCCGAGAGCCCGATATGGCGGATGTGGCCCTTCCGGACCAGCTGCGCGAGGACCTGGATGGTCTCTTCGATGGGCACCGCCGGATCCAGCCGCGCCGGCCGGTAGATGTCGATGTAGTCCGTGCCCAGCCGGCGCAGCGAAGAGGCCAGGAAGTTCTTGATCGAGCCGGGGCGATGGTCGATGCCCGCCCAGCCGCCCGCCGGATCCCGGAGCAGGCCGAACTTGTCACTGATGATGACCTCCTCGCGGCGGCGCCCCCGGAGCGCCGCGCCGAGGAGCATTTCGTTGTGCCCCGACCCGTAGAAATCGGCCGTATCCAGCAGCGTGACGCCGGCGTCGAGGGCGGCCCGGATCGTGGCCACGCTTTCGGCGTCGTCCGCCGCGCCGTAGTGGTCGGACATGCCCATCAGGCCGATCCCGATGGCCGCGGTGACGGGTCCGGTAGTCCCCAGGGTGCGGGTCGG
>JBFGBS010000311.1:0-3573 GCA_041567475.1 Arthrobacter sp. | reverse complement strand
CTCCTGGAACTCAAGCTCCCGGCCGTGACCCTGAACCGGCCCGACGCCGCCTCGCCGTTCCCGGCGGTTTCGGTGGACGAATCCGCCGGTATCGTGGCCGCCGTCGAGCACCTGTTGGCGCTGGGCCACACCCGGATCGCGCACGTCGGCGGCGGGCAGGAATACATCCACGGGCGGAGCCGACGGGCCGCGTGGGAGGGGGCCATGACCCGGGCGGGCCTTTCCGCGGAGCTCTTCGCGGCCGCAGACTTCACTGCAGCCGGGGGCGTCGCCGCCACCGCGGAGTTGCTCCGCCGGCCGGAACGGCCCACGGCCATTGTCTACGCCAATGACCTCATGGCGACCGCGGGGCAATCCTACGCCCGGGGCCTTGGGCTCCGGGTCCCGGATGATCTGTCCATTACCGGCTACGACAACGCCGAGTTCACCCAGTACCTGAACCCTCCGCTCACCACCCTTGCCACGGACCCCATGATGTGGGGCCGCGTGGCCGCCGGGGTCCTCCTGAAACAGCTGAACGGAACCCACGGCGGGGAGGACACGGCCCTCCCCGCGCCGCAATTGCTGGTCAGGGCCTCGACAGGTCCCGTGCCCGCCTAGCTGCCGGTCCGCCCCTTCTTTCCCGCCCCACTACTTGAACCGCACGAACACCCCGATACCCTCCCAAGGAGACGCAATGAAGCGCTTTTCGACTGCCACGCGCGTACTGTCCGTGGCCGCACTGACCGTGATGGGCGCCGGCCTCGCCGGCTGTGGAGGCGGGGCAGGCAACAGCAACGCCGAGTCCGCCATCACGGCCAAGGGCCCCATCAAGATCTGGTACTCCAACAACGAGTTCGAGGTGAAGTGGGGCAAGGCCATGGTCGAGGCGTGGAATGCCGAGCACCCCGACCAGTTGGTCGATGCGCAGGAAATCCCCGCAGGCAAGAGCTCGGAGGAAGTCATCAGCGCGGCCATCACTGCCGGAAACGCCCCGTGCCTGGTCTTCAACACCGCGCCCGTCGGCGTCCCCCAGTTCCAGAAACAGGGCGGGCTGGTTCCGCTGGACTCTTTCCCTGACGGCGTCCAGTACATCAAGGACCGGACCGGCGAGCTTGCGGACCAGTACAAGTCCGACGATGGCAAGACTTACCAGATGCCCTGGAAGTCCAACCCGGTGGTCCTGTTCTACAACAAGGACCTTTTCGCCAAGGCCGGCCTGGATCCTGAGAATCCCCAGCTGGGTACGCATGCCGAGTTCCTGGAGACGGCACGGACCCTGGTGGACTCGGGCGCCGTAGACAACGCCGTCTGGCCCTCCCCGGCGAGCGACTTCTACCAGTCATGGTTCGACTTCTACCCGTTCTACGCCGCCAACGCCCAGGGCACCCAACTGGTGCAGGATGGCCAGGCAACTTTCGCCAGCGAAGAGGGCAAGCAGGTCGCCGGCATGTTCGAGACCCTCTACAAGGAAAACCTGGCGTCCAAAGAGGTCTATCAGGGCGATTCCTTTGCCGAAGGCAAGGCGGCCATGTCCCTGGCCGGGCCATGGGCAATCGCGGTCTACAAGGACAAGGTCAACTGGGGCACCGTCCCGGTGCCGGCAGCCAGCGCCCAGTCCGATGGCTACACCTTCGCTGATGCCAAGAACGTTGCCATGTACTCCGCCTGCGAGAACCAGGGCACGGCCTGGGACGTGCTGAAGTTCGCCACCAGCAAGGAACAGGACGGCGAGCTCCTCGCCGCGACCGGCCAGATGCCGATGCGCCAGGACCTCCCGGAAACCTACGCCGACTACTTCGCAGCAAACCCGCTGTACACGCAGTTCGCTGACCAGGCAGGCCGGACCGTCGAAGTTCCCAACGTGTCCAACTCGGTGGAAATCTGGCAGACCTTCCGCACCGCGTACGCCAAGTCCGTGATCTTCGGCAATGAAAGCATCGACAACGCGTTCCAGGGTGCCGCAGAAAAGATCAACCAGCTGGCAGCGCAGAAGTAGCCGGTGATTGTATATGTCGCTTCGCTCAGCTGACGGCGGGACCTCCCCCGGAGGCCCCGGCCTGCAGGCCCCGGCAGGGCAGCCGGCGGCCAGGAAACCCAAAAACTTCCTCGGCCGCCAGCCGCTGGGGCTGCTGTTCAGCGCCCCGTACCTCATCTTCGTCCTAGGCGTGCTGGCATATCCGCTGGGCTACGCCGTATACATCTCCTTTCACGACTACTTCTTCGCCGCACCGGGCGTCAAAATCGACCGGCCCTTCGTCGGCCTGGAGAACTACATCGCCGTCCTGTCCGATCCGGCCGTGCAGCGGTCCTTCGCGAACATCGGTGTCTTTATGGTCATCAACGTTCCGCTGACGGTGGGGCTTTCCCTGATCCTGGCGACCGCGCTCAACCGCGTGACCAGGCTTAAGACCTTCTTCCGGGTCAGTTACTACGTCCCGTACGTCACGGCGAGCGTCGCCGTCGTGGGGGTATGGCTCTTCCTGTTCCAGCAGAACGGCCTCGTCAACGACCTGCTGGGACCGCTGGCCCCCGAGCCGTCATGGCTGACGAACTCATGGCTGGCGATGCCCACCGTGGCGCTCTACGTGACCTGGAAACAGCTGGGATTCTTCATCCTGCTGTATCTGGCCGCGCTGCAGAACATCCCGGACGAATTGTATGAATCCGCCCAGGTGGACGGCGGCAACAAGTGGGTCCAGTTCTGGAATATCACCGTTCCAGGGGTCCGGTCGGCCAGTGTCCTCGTGACCCTGCTGGCGACCATCACCGGCGCCAACCTCTTCACCGAGCCCTACCTGCTCACCGCCGGCGGCGGTCCCGACGGCGCCTCCACCTCCCCGGTGTTCCTCATGTACCAGAAGGGCATCCTGCAGGGGAACCCCGACCTGGCCGCCGCGCTGGGCGTGGTGCTGGTGATCGGCGTGCTGCTGATCACCCTGATCCAGAAACGCCTCGTGGGCGGAAAGGAGGACTGACATGTCGATTCTTAACAAGCCAGCGGCCACCAGCAGCGGCGACGAGGGCGCTCGCCGCTCCGCCAAGCAGTCCGCCCCCGCCGGGGACTCCCACGTGGAGAAGCGCAAAAACCTCGGTATCGGCAGCTTCGTCTTGCTGGCGGCGGGAGCGTTTGTGTTCCTATTCCCCTTCTACTACATGTTCATCGGTTCGCTGCAGACGTCTCCGGATACAACGGTGGCCGGAGCGTTTCCGGACCCGGCCAACATCACCGGCGAGAACTACGTAGACATCAACAACTCCATCAACCTGGTCAAGGGCCTGATCAACTCGGGCATTTTCACCGGTGGCGTCATCTTCTTCACCGTGGTCTTCGGGCTCCTGGTCGGCTACGCCCTGGCGCAGATGGAATTCCGCGGCCGCGGGATGATCTTCGGGTTGATGCTTCTGGTCCAGATGGTGCCGTTCCAGCTGCTCCTGATCCCGCTGTACGTGATGATCGTGCGGGACTACGGCCTCGCCGACACGTACCTGGGCATGATCCTGCCGTTCGCCATCAACTCCACGGCAGTGTTCGTTTTCCGCCAGTACTTCAAGCAACTGCCCTCGACTCTCTTCGAGGCGGCCCGGATCGAT
>JBFGBS010000310.1:0-3575 GCA_041567475.1 Arthrobacter sp. | reverse complement strand
TGTTCGACCGCTTGTCCGTCGCCACGCCCGTATCCACCCACGAGTTCTTCGCGGCATCGAAGCGGAAGATATGGAAATCCGAGCTGGCGGTGTCCCACAAGTTCCCCCACCAGCGCCCGTCGTTGAACCACAACGCATTCGTCGACCGCTTCGTCCCCGTCGGGGTCCCGGTCCCCGAATGTGACGGACCCTGAACCCCCACGTCACCTGTCGCAGCCGACGCCGTACCCGGCACCGCCAGGAGCCCCAGCGCCAGTACCAGCGCTGTCAGCAGTGCAGGGAACCGAAGATTCCCCGGCCCGCGCAGACGAACACCACCCGGGCGGTCATCTCCCCGGAGCCGAACGACAGACTGAACAGGATTGGTCACTAGCCTCACCACTTATTGGAGTCGATTGCGTACGCCAGCACCAAACACGTCCTGCGGTCCCAGCAACTTGGATCAGGTTCGACCGAACACCTTATAAAAAGCTTGGGAATCTCGAATGGAACTAGGTGATTTCACCAGTTGGTCGGCCCGACGACTCCGAGCGAATTGGCGCCACCAGCTGGTCCTCCGAATAGCGCCGCGGAGCGCACAGGCCAGCGACCAAATGCTGATCCAGTGCTGCCGGCTGGTCTCACGCGTCGGGGTGGCACTGGCGTTGGGATCCTGGACTGGGGCGCAGCGCTCCCATGACGATTCTGTTTCGCAGCCCCTCCGCCTTCCTGCGAAGTGGAAGGTTCAATAATCCTCAAGGATTACAAAAGGTGCCAGCGCCAGAATTGGGGTCTGGGGCTATTCGACGATAGTTGTTCATAGCCTGCCAGCGGGAGATTGAGGGGTCCACTTCTCGGTCGAGGGACCGGGAAGCGCTAGCGGTTGGGGGGAGCAGGCATACGTCAAGCGTGGTGAGTCCCGTGTCCATTCTGCATCTCGAACCGAATGTACGCTCCAGCCCAGGAAGCAGCCCCGACCATGAGCCAGTCTGATCAGGATGTGAAGCAGCCCGCCGGTGCCAAGCCGATGTTCATCGACCCCCACCACCGCGCCAACTACCCGGACTTGTTCCGCGGAACCCGCAAGCCCTTGGCGCCGGGCTTGGAGTGCATGACCTCCCGCATTGCCGAAAACTTCCATTCCGAGCTGCCGATGGTTTCGCGACGTCCCGTCGAAGCGCTCGGGGTCACCAGTCTGGTGCCGTTGGAGGACCACTTCGGGCAAAAGGCGGCGGTCGTCCGGCGGTGGCCGGAGGAAGTGTCCTGTTCCCTGCTCCGGCTGCCGGCCTCATGGTCGACGGACCAGGCCCCTGACATCGTCGTCGACCCGGTTCGCTCAAAGCTCGACGGCTGAGGTGGGGTCCTACGAGCCATCTTAAGGTTTCGGTTGTAGTGCCGGCGCGCAACGCTGCGCACTGGCTCGCGGAATGCCTGGAGTCCATCGGCCGCCAACAGCCCTACGAAGTGATCGTGGTTGACGGCTGCTCAACGGATGACACCGTCCGAATTGCCCGCGCCTGCGGGGCCCGCGTCCTTTCCGACGAGGGCCATGGCCTGCCCGCCGCCCGGATGCTGGGGGCTCAGAACGCCAGCAGCGAGTTAGTCGCCCTGATAGACGCCGACGTCGTACTTCCGCCCGGGAGCCTGGAGCAACTCGTGGCCGAATTTGAAACCGGCGGCTTCGACGGCCTGCAGTTCGGGCTGGCCAGCGAGTCGGACGGCCCGGGATACTGGGGCTCGGCGCTGGCCTGGCATCACAACCACAGCCGGGTGCGGTCCTGGTTCAACGTCTGCGCCACCCTCCTGCGCCGCGACGTGCTGCTGGCGGTCGGTTTCGACGAGAACTTCCGCTCCGGGAAAGACATCGAACTGAGAATCCGGCTGGAGGACGCCGGCTACCGCCTAGGCGTCTCCCCCACCACCGTGGTCCGGCACCGCTTTGCGGACACGTTCGACTGCGCGCGCGACCAATGGCTCCAGGATGGGGCCGGGATGGCCCGGACCATCCGTAAGCACCCCGACCGAGCCGGCTGGATGGTGGCGTTTCCGCTGCTGTCCACAGTGCGCGGGGCGGGTCTGTCCTTGCTCCGTGCACCTCGTTACTTGCCGTATTGGGCCGGTTTTCTGCTCTACAGCTACCGCTCCATGCTCGGGGAAATCCTGCGTCCAAGAAACAAACCGATTTCGGTGGGCGGAAATGCGGCCTGGCTGGCCGCTGCCCGGATTGCCCCCATGCTGACGGGTTTCCTGTTCTGGGCGTTGGCGGCGCTGGTACTTCCTCCGGCCCAAATAGGCCTGGGATCCGCCGTCGTGTCTGCAGCCCTTCTGGCAGTCCAGTTGGGAATGCTGGGCGTCGGGCCGGCGACGCTGACGCTCCTCCCGCGGGAGCCGGACGGGGGACGCCGTCTCATGGCCACCGGTCTGCTCACGGTCGGCGTCTTTTCGCTCGTGGCGGCAGGGGCCCTAACGGCGATCACGCACTGGCTGGGCTCCGGCGTGGGAGAGGCATGGCGCAACCCGCTGGTGACGATCGTCTTCCTCGTCACGGTGCTCTTCGCCGCCGGCGCCTACCAGCTCGACCACATCGGCGTCGCACAGGAACGCGCTGACCGCACGCTCGTCCGGAGCCTCGTGCAAAGCCTGATGCAACTTGCCATCCTGGCCGCGGCGTTCGCCGTCGGGATCCGCGATTTGCTGGTAATCATTAGCGCGGTCGGGGCTGGCGCCCTCGTAAGTATCCTGGTGGGGCTGCGTCAGCTTCGCCGCGCGCACACGTCCCCGGACTGGCTGCACGGACTCCGGCCCCGCCTGGCCTTGAGACTCTTGAAACCGGGCCTCCCGAACTACGCGCTCACACTGGCAGACCGCGCCCCCGGCTATGTGCTGCCGCTGATCGTCGCCGCCGCCCTGGGGCCGGCGGCGACGGCGGCCTGGTACATCGTGTGGATGATGGCCTCAGCGGTGTTTTTCGTCCCGCAGTCCGTCGGCTTCACGCTCCAGACCGCTTTGGCAGGCCCGCGTGCGAAGCCTGGCCTCATCGGCTCCGCGCTGCGGGCCAGCCTTCTCCTGACTCTTGCGGCTGGCACGGTCCTGATGCTGGCCGGGCCCTTCGTCCTCCGCCTCCTCGGCCCCCAGTATGCCTCCGCCTGGGTGCTGCTTCCCGTACTGGTTCCGGCGCTGCTCCTGATCTGCCTCACCCAGGTCTACTACGGGGTGTGCCGCGCCCAAGGGCGCCTCGTGGAGTCCACCTTCGTTGCGGTCGTGGCCGCCATCCTGATCGTGGCCCCGGCTGCAGCAGTTGCCCAACAGTACGGCCTTATCGCCGTCGCCGTCCTCTGGTCCGCCACCCAGTCGGCAGTTGCGCTGATTGCCGCCCGCCGTCTGATCACGCTGACCCGGGGGATGGCCGCCGCCCCGAACCAGAGAGGATCCGTCGGTGGCGCGGCATAAGCCCTCTGGAATCGAAAATCATGGCACCCGACACGGCCGCAACTGTGCCCGTGCACACTACCCCGGAACGTTATGACAAGGGCCGACTCAGCGGCGCCAAACCCCGCGGACCGAAACCCGGCCCTGACGCCCCAATGCCAGATCGG
>JBFGBS010000309.1:0-3576 GCA_041567475.1 Arthrobacter sp. | reverse complement strand
CTGGCCCGGCGCTTTGTCCAGCAGGGCCGGCTGGGGACCGTGCGCCAGGTACGGGCCCAGTACCTGCAGGACTGGCTGAGCGACGAAAATGCCCCGATGACCTGGCGGCTGGACAAGTCCAAGTCCGGGTCCGGGTCCCTCGGGGACCTCGGGGCGCACATCATCGATGCCGCTCAATGGATCATCGGCCGGAACATCACCGGCGTTTCCGCCCTCCTGGAAACGTTCGTGGACCAGCGCCCGCTCGCCGGAGACATGGTGGGACTGGGCGGCCATGGCGACGTCGGAGCCGACGCGCCGCGCGGAGATGTCACCGTGGATGACGCAGCGATCTTCACGGCACGGTTCGACGGCGGTCCGATCGGTGTGTTTGAGGCCACGCGCTACGCGCTGGGCCGCAAGAACGCCATGCGGATCGAGATCAACGGCAGTAAGGGCTCCCTTGCCTTCGATTTCGAAGAGATGAACGTCCTGTCCTACTACGACGCCACCGAATCCCCCGATGCCGGCTTCCGCAGGATCCTCGTCACCGAACCCGAGCACCCCTACGCCGGCAACTGGTGGCCCACCGGCCACGGCCTCGGCTACGAACACGGCTTCACCCACCAGGTCGTGGACCTGGTTATCGCCGTCGCGGAACAGCGCCAGCCGGAACCGTCCTTCGCCGATGCCCTCCAGGTCCAGCGCGTGCTGGCCGCCGTGGAAACCAGCGCCGCGAAATCCAGCCACTGGCAGGACGTCTAAGCACCATGCCGGCACCGACATCAGACCTGTACGCGAAAACGAGGCACACCCCATGACACGACCCATCACCCTGTTCACTGGCCAGTGGGCCGACCTGCCCTTTGAGGAGGTGGCCCGGCTCGCCGGCGAGTGGGGCTTCGAAGGCCTGGAAATCGCCTGCTGGGGCGACCACCTGGACCCCCGCCGCGCCGTCGAAGACGACCTTTACCTTCAGGGCCGGCTGGACATCCTCGAGAAGAACAACCTCAAGGTCTTTGCCATCGCCAACCATCTCGCCGGCCAGGCCGTCTGCGACGACCCCATCGACGAGCGCCACCGGGACATCCTCCCGGACGACGTCTGGGGCGACGGCGACCCGGAGGGCGTCCGGATCCGGGCCGCCGAGGCCATGAAGGATACCGCCCGGGCCGCTGCCCGGCTGGGTGCCAGCACCGTCACCGGCTTCACCGGGTCCTCCATCTGGAAGGCCGTGGCCATGTTCCCGCCGGCCTCCGCGGCCATGATCGAGCGCGGCTACCAGGATTTCGCGGACCGTTGGAACCCCATCATGGACGTCTTCGACGACGCCGGGGTCCGCTTCGCCCTGGAGGTCCACCCCTCCGAAATCGCGTACGACTACTGGACCGCCAAACGCACCCTGGAGGCGATCGGCCACCGGGAAAACTTCGGCCTGAACTTCGATCCTTCCCACTTCATTTGGCAGGACCTGGACCCGGTCATGTTCCTGCAGGACTTCGCCGAGAAAATCTTCCACGTCCACGTCAAGGAATCCGTCCGGCAGCTCGATGGCCGCAACGGCCGGCTGGGCTCGCATCTGCCGTGGGCGGATCCGCGCCGGGGCTGGGACTTCGTCACGGCCGGTCACGGCGACGTGAAATGGGAACCCATCTTCCGGACCCTGAACGCGATCGGCTACGCCGGACCCACCAGCGTCGAGTGGGAAGACGCGGGCATGGACCGGATGATCGGGGCTCCCCAGGCCCTGGCCATGGTCCAGGAACTCGCCCGCATCGCCCCTCCCGGCGCCGCCTTCGACTCCGCTTTCTCGAGCCGCTGAGCACCACAACTTCCGGTCCCCGGACCGCAATCCAAACAAAGGAAATTCCATGACAGAGAACAAGACCGCCCTGGTGGTCCGGGGCGGGTGGGACGGCCACCAGCCCGTGGAGGCCACGGAACTGTTCATTCCGTTCCTCAAGGACAATGGCTACGACGTCCGGGTCGAGGAGTCCACCAAGATCTACGCCGACGCCGAGTACCTGGCCGGCGTGGACCTCATCATGCAGTGCATGACCATGACCACCATCGAAAAAGACGAATGCGAAGGCCTGCGCACCGCCGTCGAGAATGGCACCGGCATGGCCGGCTGGCACGGCGGGATCGCCGATTCCTACCGGAACACCTCGGACTACCTCCACCTGATCGGCGGCCAGTTCGCCTGCCACCCCGGCAAGCACCCGGACGAGCTCACGGGCGAGCAGTCGGACAACTACATCCCCTACACGGTCAACATGCTCGCGGCCGCCGCCGACCACCCGATCACCCGGGGCATCGGAGACTTCGACCTGGTCACCGAACAGTACTGGGTCCTGACCGACGACTACATCGATGTCCTGGCCACCACCACGCAGAAGGTCCGCGAATGGGACCCCTGGAACCGTGAAGTGACCTCCCCCGCCATCTGGACCCGGCAGTGGGGCCAGGGCCGCATTTTTGTCGCCACCCCCGGCCACAACACTGACGTACTCAAGGACACCAACGTCCGCACCATCATCGAAAGGGGCCTGCTGTGGGCAAGCCGTTAAATGTAGGAATCATCGGCTGCGGCGCAATCATCGCCCAGTATCTGGCCAACATCCCCCGCCTTGAGTCCCTGAATCTGGTGGCCGTCGCGGACCTTGACCCGGCCCGCGCCCAGGCCGTGGCCGACGCCCACGACGGCGTCCGCGCCGTCTCCGTCGAGGACCTGCTGGCCGCCGGGGACGTGGACCTGGTCCTGAACCTGACTATCCCGGCCGCGCACGCCGACGTCGCCCTCAAGGCGATCGCCGCCGGCAAGAGCGTGTACGGCGAAAAGCCGCTGGCGGCCACGACGGCCGAGGCACGCCAGGTGCTGGACGCGGCACGCGCGGCCGGGGTTGCCGTCGGCTGCGCCCCGGACACCGTCCTGGGAACCGGGGTGCAGACGGCCCGCAAGGCCATCGACGACGGCCTGATCGGGGCCCCCATCTCGGCCACCGCCACCATGGTCACCCCCGGGCATGAACGCTGGCACCCCAACCCGGACTTCTACTACCAGCCCGGCGGCGGCCCGCTGCTGGACATGGGCCCCTACTACGTCAGCGCCCTCGTGAACATGCTGGGCCCGGTGGCCTCGGTGATCGGTGCCGCCAGCCACACCCGGACCGAGCGCACCATCGGCTCCGGCCCGCGCGAAGGCGAGGTGATTCCGGTCGCCACCGACTCGCACGTCACCGGGATCCTGGTCCACGCCTCGGGGGCGTTGTCCACCCTGGTGATGAGCTTCGACGCAGTGAACACCAAGTCCTCGAACATCGAGATCCACGGCGAGCGCGGGACCCTGGTGGTTCCGGACCCCAACTACTTCGAGGGCGACGTCGAACTCTTCGCCCTGGGCTCCGACGCGTGGCAGACCCTCCCGGTCTCGGCCGGGTACGCGGACTCGGGCCGCGGCTTCGGCATCTCGGACCTGGCCGCGACCCCGGCCGGATCAGAACCGCGGGCCGGCGGGCAGCTGGCCTACCACGCGCTCGAGGTCATGGAATCGGTGCTGGAATCAGCCCGCAGCGGATCAGCTGTGGCTATCCAGAG
>JBFGBS010000308.1:0-3577 GCA_041567475.1 Arthrobacter sp. | reverse complement strand
GTGCTTCGACCTCGGCGGCCCGGTCAACAAGGTTGCCTACTCCTTCGCCGTCGCCGGCCTCGGCGCCGCAACGATCACCAACCAGGCCCCGTGGCAGATCATGGCCGCCGTGATGGCTGCCGGTATGGTCCCGCCGCTGGCCATGGCCCTCGCCACCGTCCTGGACAAGGCGCGCTTCAGCCTGGCCGAACGCGAAAACGGCAAGGCCGCGTGGCTGCTGGGAGCTTCCTTCATCTCCGAAGGCGCCATTCCGTTCGCCGCCGCAGACCCGCTGCGCGTCATCCCGGCCAGCATGCTGGGCGGTGCCGTCACCGGCGCCATCTCCATGGCTGCCGGGGTAGGTTCCAAGGCTCCGCACGGCGGAATCTTCGTCTTCTTTGCGATCGACAACTTCCTGATGTTTGTAGTGGCCATCGCCGTCGGCACAATTATTACGGCGCTGTCCGTACTGGCGCTCAAGCGCTGGGCAGTGAAGAAGTCCGTTGATACGGTAGATCAAGTTCCCGTAACCGTCTGACGCAGCCCGGAAGACATTCGAGACTGAGACTCATGCTGAAATCAAGGAGCAAAAATGACCGAACGTAACGCCACCATCGCCAGCCGCGTAGGGCTGCACGCCCGCCCGGCGGCCATCTTCGCAGAAGCTGCTGGTGAGTACGACCTCGAAATCACCATTGCCCGCGCAGGCGAGCCGGCCGACGAGGCCATGGACGCGGCCAGCATCCTGTCGCTGATGAGCCTCGGCGCATCGCACGGCGAAGTTGTGGTGTTGCGTGCCGAAGGCGACGGCGCCGACGCAGCCCTCGAGCACCTCGTGCAGATCCTCGAGACGGACCACGACGCTTAGCAGCACAGCACGTCGACGCAAGGCCCGGCTACACCCCGCAAAGGGTGCGGCCGGGCCTTGCGTGTTTGGCTCTTGCCTTTGATCTGCACCGCCACTACTTTGGAAGCCGCCGCACCCCATGCCAGCTGCGGCGTTCGACCTTGACGGAAGGAAGCTGCGGTGCCTGCCAAAAAGAACACCGGCGCGGAAAGCCCAAGCATCAAGGATCCGGAGCTCTACCAGGAATTGCGCGACGACGGCGCCTCCAAACAGAAGGCGGCGCGGATCTCCAACGCCGCCGCCAAGCGGGGGCGTTCCGCGGTGGGGCGCAAGGGCGGCGCTGCCGGCGACTACGAGGACTGGACCGTCCCGGAGCTGAAGAAACGAGCCAAGGAAATCGGCCTCACCGGATACTCGGCCAAGAAAAAGAACGAACTCATCTCCGCGCTCAGAAACTCCTGATCCGGATGGCCACGGCCGCCGGTGGCTCAGGCCCCCTTGCGCGAGGCCTTCGCGGCCGCCTTCGGAGCGGCTTTCGACGCCGCCTTGGGTGCCGGCTTGCCGGCCGATGCCGCCTTGGAGTCGGTTTTGGCCGCGGCCTTCGACCCGGACTTGGCGGCAGTTTTGGAAGCCGGCTTGGAAGCAGACCGCGCCGTGGTTTTCGTGCCCGTCGCGGCATGCCCGCGCTTTTTCTCCAGGCTCTGCCTGAGCGCCTCCATCAGGTCGATCACTTCTCCCGTGCCGGCCTCCGCCGCGGGAGCCCCGAACGTCTCTTCAGTATCCACGGACTCCCCCTTCTCCAGCTTCGCCTCAATGAGCTGGCGCAACTGCACCTGGTAGTCATCCGTGAACTGGTCCGGTTCGAAGTCTGCAGCCATCGAGTCCACCAGCGCCGCCGACATCTCCCGTTCCTGGGCGGAGATCCGCAGCGACGTTTCGAGGGCCGGGAAGCTGACCTCCCGCACCTCGTCGGCCCACAACAGGGACTGCAGCATCAGGACGTCGCCCCGGATCCTAAGGGCCCCCAGCCGGGTCTTTTCCCGCAGGGCGAATTGGACGATCGCCACCCGGTCCGTGTCTTCGAGCGCCCGGCGCAGCAGCACATATGCTTTGGGCGACTTCGAGTCGGGCTCGAGGTAGTAGCTCTTTTCAAACATGATCGGATCGAGCTGCTCCGCCGGCACGAACTGGACCACTTCGATCTCGTGGCTGTTCTCGGCCGGGACGGCCTTGAGCTCTTCCCGGCTCAGGACCACCGTGCGGCCGTCCTCTTCGTAAGCCTTGTCAATGTCCTCGTAGTCCACGATATTGCCGCATACCTCGCAGCGGCGCTGGTAGCGGATCCGCCCGCCGTCGGCGTTATGGACCTGATGCAGGCTGATGTCATGGTCCTCGGTGGCGCTGTAGACCTTCACCGGCACGTTGACCAGCCCGAACGCTATGGCGCCTTTCCAGATGGCTCTCATGGATCAAGTGAACATCAGACTCCTCCGGAGGTGAAGACCCATGCCTGAGGGCAGCTCCGCAGCCAACGGCAAGCAGCGCGTCCGGGTGGCCGGTCGCGAACTCGTGGTCACCAACCTGGACAAGGTGATGTACCCGGAAACCGGGACCACCAAGGCCGACGTCCTGGCGTACTACGCGGCGGTGGCCGACGTGCTGATCCCCGCCGCCGCCAACCGGCCCGCCACCCGGAAGCGCTGGGTCCACGGGGTGGGCACGGCGGATGCTCCCGGGGAGATGTTCTTCCAGAAGAACCTTGACGAGTCGACGCCCGGGTGGGTTCCCCGCGCGTCGATCGTTCACAAGGAGCGGACCAACCAATACCCGCTGGTCAATGACCCCGCCACGCTGGCCTGGCTGGCCCAGATCGCGGCGCTGGAGATCCACGTTCCCCAATGGCGCATTGATTCACGCGGAAACCCCATGAATCCGGACCGGCTGGTCCTGGACCTGGATCCGGGCGAAGGCGCCGGGCTGGCCGACTGCGCGGAGGTCGCCCGGCTGGCCCGGGCCATCCTGCAGGACGTCGGCCTGGACCCGGTCCCGGTGACGAGCGGCAGCAAGGGAATCCATCTCTATGCCGCCCTGGACGGGACGCGGAGCTCCACGCAGATCTCGGACTTTGCCCATGAACTGGCCCGCTCGCTGGAGGCCGACCATCCGGGGCTGGCTGTCAGCGACATGAAAAAGACGTTGCGCACAGGCAAGGTCCTGGTCGACTGGAGCCAGAACAGCTCGGCAAAAACCACCATCGTGCCATACTCCCTTCGCGGCAGGTTCCGGCCCACGGTCGCCGCCCCGCGGACCTGGCGCGAGCTCAGTTCCCGTTCGCTGCACCAGCTGGACTACCGGGAGGTCATGAAGCGGGTGCAGTCCGGCAAGGATCCCTTCGCCGTCGTCTCGGGCGGCCGGCGTACGGGCGGCGGGCCCTCAGCCGCGGGCGCCGCGGGGGCCGCGGCCGCCCCCGGACCGGACCTCACCGGCGCGCGGCAGGGCGACGGCGGCAATGCCGACCCGCGGCTGGAGCCGTACCGGAAAAAACGGGATGCGGAAAACACGCCCGAGCCGTTCACGGCCGAGCAGCACCGGGCCGCCGCGGAGGACGGAACGATCAGGGAACGGTTCGTCATCCAGGAACACCATGCCCGGCGGCTGCACTTTGAGTTCCGGCTGGAGCGCGACGGGGTGCTGGTGTCCTGGGCCCTTCCCAAAGGCGTCCCTGTCTCGGGCTCAAAAAACCATCTGGCG
>JBFGBS010000307.1:0-3588 GCA_041567475.1 Arthrobacter sp. | reverse complement strand
GGCGGCAAACGGCGAGGAGGCCTTCGCGGCACGGTTCGATGAATGGTGGGAGCTCTTCCAGGTCGAGCCGATCGCACCGGAGATTACGGTCTGGAACGCGAGCGTCGGCTATGCGGGCACCCTGGACCTCGTGGCACGCATCAACGGCAGGACCTGCCTGATCGACTACAAGACCAAGGGAACCAGCCGGGACGGCACTGTCAAGCCGCTGGATGACAAGGTCGTTATGCAGCTCGTCGCGGGCATGAAGGCGGAAGAAAGCCTCGTGGACCCCGTGGCGGGGGAGTGGGAGCCCTGGCAGCACGGCGATTCACCCATCCTGCTCGCCGTTGCGGTGGGCGAGACCGAGGTCCGTCCACAGCGGGCCAACCCCGACGTGCTCAAGCACCACTGGTGGAAGTTCTGCGCGCTGCGCCGCGTCTGGGAAATGTCCGCCGACACCGCAGCGGCCGGGGCGGCGCTGCTTCCGCTTGCACCGCCCGTCCGCCGCTAATTCCCCCGGGCCGGGGGCCGGTGTGAGCGTCGGGACCGAAGCGGCCCGGTGCCACTAAACTGGACAGGATCCCGTAGCCGCCGACCGTGAGGACAGAAGACACATGGCCATTTTGAATATCCGCATCATCGGGGATCCTGTGCTGCGCACAGTCGCCGATCCCGTGACGGATTTCGGGCCTGACCTGGCGAAGCTCGTGGCCGATATGACCGAGACCATGGAGGACGTTGAAGGCGCAGGCCTGGCCGCGCCGCAGATCGGTGTCAGCCAGCGCGTCTTCACCTACCGCATCAATGGCGTCGAAGGGCACATCATCAACCCGGTGCTGGAGAACAGCGAAGACTTCCAGCCGGACCAGGTCGAAGGCTGCCTGTCCATCCCGGGCCTGGGGTTCCCGGTCAAGCGCTACCGCAGCACCAAGGTCACCGGCGTGGATGTCAACGGCAACCCCGTAACCATTGAGGGCGACGGCATGCTGGCCCGCTGCTTCCAGCACGAAAACGATCATCTGGACGGCGTGCTTTACACGGACCGGCTCGAGGGCGAGGACCGCAAAGCCGCGCTGCGGGCCATCCGGAACGCCAACTACGACGCCATCACCGAGCAGACGACGGCCAAGCGTGCCAAGACCGTCGGATCCAGCTTCGGCGGGGCATCGTTCGGCGGCGCGCAGGGCGGCGCATTCGGAAAGACCCAGTGAGGGTCCTTTTTGCCGGGACCCCGGCCGTTGCCGTTCCGTCCCTTGACGCCCTGGTCCGCGCCGGGTTCGACGTCGTCGCCGTCCTCACCCGTCCGGACGCACCGCTGGGACGTAAACGCGTCCTGACGCCGTCGCCCGTCGCAGCGCGGGCCGCCGAGCTCGGCATCCCGGTCATCCACGCCACAAAGGTCGACGACGGCGTCACCGCCCGCATCGCCGGCTTTGAACCCGACGTCGCGGCGATCGTTGCCTATGGCGGGCTCATTCCCCGCGCGGCCCTGGCCGTTCCCCGGCACGGCTGGGTCAACCTGCACTTTTCCCTCCTGCCGGCCTGGCGCGGTGCGGCACCCGTGCAGCGCTCGATCATCGCCGGCGACGACGTCACCGGCGCCGTGACGTTCCTCCTGGAGGAGGGCCTGGATACCGGCCCGGTCTTTGGCACGCTGACCGAGTCCGTCCACCCGGACGACACCTCCGGGGCGCTGCTGGAGCGGCTGTCCCACAGCGGGGCCGTGTTGCTGGCCCAGACGTTGTCCGCGATCGACGCCGGCCAGGCCGCGGCCGTGCCGCAGCAAGGCGACGTGAGCCTCGCGCCGAAACTCAGCCTTGAGGACGGCCGCCTGGACTGGCGGCAGCCGGCCCTCGCCATCAGCCGGCGGGCCCGCGGCGTCACGCCCGAACCCGGGGCCTGGACCGTGCTGGAGGGCCAGCGGGTCAAGCTGGAACCCGTGCGGCCCCGGCCGGAGTCGGCCGCCCTCCCGCCCGGCCAACTGGCCATGGACGGGAAAGCCGTGCTGGTGGGAACCGGCTCGCATCCCGTGGAACTTACCCGGATCCAGCCGTCCGGGAAAAAAATGATGGCCGCCGCCGATTGGGCGCGCGGACAGGCAACACTTGAAAGCGTGGTGTTCGAATGAGCGAATCAGGAACCAACGGCAGCGGCCGTGGCCGGGGCTCCCGGCAGGGCGGGCAGCCGTCCGGCAGGAGCGGCAGCCACCGCGATGCCAAGGGCCGGGAGCGTAACCGCGGGCCGCGCACGTTTACCGAAAATGCCCCGGCCCAACGAACGCGCCGCGCCGATCCGGCCCGCCTGGTGGCCTTCGAGGTGCTGCGTGCCGTCGCCTCCGAGGACGCCTACGCCAACCTCGTGCTGCCCGCGCGGATCCGGCACCACGGGCTGGACAAGCGCGACGCCGGCTTCGCCACCGAACTGAGCTACGGAGCCCTCCGCGGCCAGGGAACTTACGACGCCGTCCTGGCCCGCTGCGTAGACCGTCCGCTGGACCAGGTCGATCCCGCGATCCTGGATGCGCTGCGGATCGGCGCGCACCAACTCCTCGCGATGCGGGTTCCGGCACATGCCGCGCTGGATCAGACCGTGGGCCTGGCCAGGGCCGTCATCGGCGCCGGACCGTCAACCCTCATCAACGCCGTGCTCCGGAAGGTGTCCGCGCACAGCCTGGAGGAATGGCTGGACCTGCTGCTCAGCACCGAAACCGACGAGACCCGCATTGCGTCGACCCGGTATGCCCACCCGGAATGGATCGTGCGGGCGCTCCGGCAATCGCTCGTTGCCCACGGCCGACCGGTCGCGGAAATCAACGACCTGCTCGAAGCCGACAACGCCGCACCCGTGGTGAACCTGGTGGCCCTCCCCGGGATCGGCAGCCTGGCCGAAGCCCTTGAGGGCGGCGCGACCCCGGGGGAGCTCGTGGAAGACTCCGCGCTCTCCAGCGGCGGCGACCTCGGCCGGCTCGCCTCGGTGCGCGAGGGCAGCCTCCGCGTCCAGGACGTCGGCTCGCAGCTGGTAGCACGGGCCATGGCCGCCGTGGACCTCGGCGACACCACCGGTGGCAACGGCGGCGAACGCTGGCTGGATTTGTGCGCCGGGCCAGGCGGCAAGGCCGCGCTCCTCGCGGCGCTGGCCAGGCAACAGGGCGCGCACCTGCTCGCCAACGAATTCCTGCCGCACCGGGCCAAACTGGTGCGCCAGGCACTCTCCGCGGTTCCGGAGGACGGCTGGTCCGTGAGGACCGGGGACGGCCGCGACATCGGCGCCGAGCAGCCGGAAGGCTTCGACCGGGTCCTGGTGGACGTGCCGTGCACCGGCCTTGGTGCCCTGCGGCGCCGCCCGGAGTCCCGCTGGCGGCGCACGCCCAAGGACCTCGTGGATCTGGGTCCGCTGCAGCGCCAGCTGCTCAAGTCCGCGCTGGATGCGGTCAAGCCCGGCGGCGTCGTCGCATATGTGACGTGTTCGCCGCACCCGGCCGAGACCACCGCCGTCGTCAGCGACGTCCTGCGCAAACGCGAGGACCTCGAACTGCTCGACGCCGGCGCCGTGCTGGACAGCGTCAGCCTCACCGGCGAACTGGGTGCCGGTCACGAACGCACGGCC
>JBFGBS010000306.1:0-3599 GCA_041567475.1 Arthrobacter sp. | reverse complement strand
GATCGTCCACGGCACTGCGGACCGCTGGACCAGCCCGGCGAATTCCCTGGACTACGCCCGGCGGGCCGGCGGCGTCGCGGACGCCGTGGACTACGTGGCGCTGACGAATGCCGGACACTTCATGCTCCGGCGTCTGGGCCTCTGGAACTCGCTTTCCACCGGCTTCATCCTCGATGCCTTCGGTCACCACACCGGAGCCCTTGCATTGGCCGGCCATGCCGAACTCCGCAAAGTCCTGCCCGAACCCGGGGCAGCCCTCCCGCTGGTGCTGTGATGCACGGGCCCCCGTGCCGGCATGTTTAGGTACTGTGATCCCGACCGCACGGCTCGCCGACCGCCGCCGGCCTGGCGTCCGCCCGTGTGTATCCGCGATCGCCGCACCCTCCGCCCCACTGATTGGAGCATCTGATGCCGCAATTCCCGCTTGAGGCCTTCCTGGCCAGCCTGCCGTTGGTGGCGCTCGGCATCCTCGTCCTGCTGGCCGTGACCTTTACGGTCGCCGTGCGGACGAAGCACCACTCGGTCATGGATACCGTGTGGGGCCTGGGGTTCGTGGTGGCCGCCGCCGTGTCCTGGCTGCTTTCCGCGGGACACGGCGACCCGGGCCGGCGCCTCCTGCTGCTGGCCCTTGTGGCGGTGTGGGGCATCCGGCTTGCGGTCCATATCGGCCGCCGCGCCTGGGGCAAGGACGAGGATCCGCGCTACGTGGAAATGCTGTCCTCGGCACCCGGGTCACGGAACGTTTATGCGATCCGGAAGGTCTACCTGCCGCAGGGCCTGCTGATGTTCTTCATCTCCCTGACCATCCAGGTCGGCATGTTCGCCACCGGCCCGCTGGGCTGGCTGGCGCTGCTGGGCGTCCTGGCATGGCTGCTGGGCTTCGTGTTCGAGACAGTCGGCGACTGGCAACTGGAGCAGTTCAAGGCCAACCCGGCCAACAAGGGCACCGTGCTGAACACCGGCCTGTGGCGCTACACCCGCCACCCCAACTACTTCGGCGACGCCGCGGTGTGGACCGGGCTCTTCCTGGTCGCCGCCGACTCCTGGCCCGGCGTCCTGACCGTCCTCAGCCCCGCCGTGATGATCTGGCTGCTGACCAGCAAGAGCGGCAAGGCGTTGACCGAAAAAACCATGTCAAAGCGTCCCGGCTACAAGGAATACGTGGAGTCCACCTCGGGCTTCATCCCGTGGCCGCCGCGCCATTAGTACTACGTTCACATCTGCAGGAGGCACGATGGCCTGGCGGCCGAAACCCAACGACCGGTTCTACCGGTGCATCATTTACACCGGTCTCTTGCTTCGCCGGATCCTGGGCATCCGGGTCATTACTTCAGGCGCTGAGCACCTGCCGGCGCCCGGGCCCCGCAACGGCCCGTCCCGGCGGCCCGTTCCCGGAACCGGGGCCGTCGTCGCCATCACGCACTTCGGCTACCTGGATTTTGCCTTTGCCGAGATGCTGCTGTGGTGGAAAACCCGGGCGCACCTGCGCTTCCTCATCCATCAGGGCGCGGCGGAGCATTGGTTCGCCGGTCCCGTGATCAGCGCCGCCGACCATCTGGTGGTCCCGTACGGTTCAGGAGTCGCGACCTACGAGGCCGCGGTGGAGCGGCTCCGGGCAGGCGAATATGTGGCCATCCTGCCCGAGGCCGGTGTGAGCCGCAGCTTCCGGGTCCGCGAATGCAAGACCGGGGCCGTCAGGATGGCCGCGGAAGCGGGCGTGCCCATCATCCCGGTGTCCGTGTGGGGCGCCCACCGCCTGCTGACCCGCCACCATGGATTCTCGTTGGGCCGGGCCTGGCGGGCACCGGTCCGGATCCATGTCGGCGCACCGATTCCCCCGCCCGACCTTTCCGGGCAGGACGGCGCGGCCCGCGCCGCGACCGAGGATCTGCGGTCGGTGCTGCAGGCCGGAATCGATATCGCCGCGGCGGATTTTCCCCTGAACCCGGAGCCCGGAGCCTGGTGGATGCCGGCGCACCTGGGCGGCGGAGCACCGAGTGACGCCCAGCGCCAGCTGCTGGACGCGGCCGAAGGCCCGCGCCGCGCCGGCGGCCGGGGCCCGGCACAGCATGCCACCGGCGGGCGGTGACCCGCCGGCCGGTGGACATGCGCTAGGCGGGGTCTGAAACCACCAGGGTTTCGCTCCCCCGCACCCGGGCCTTGCCGCTGTCCAGCAATGGCTCGACGACGGCGCGCAACGCGGTCATCGAGTCGTCCAGTTCCAGCAGCACGGGGTGCTGGAACGCGATCAGCGCCAGCAGGTCCCGGATGGCGGCCTCGGCCCCGGCGCCGCTGAGCTGCGGTTCGTGGCCGAGGAACACATCGGTCGGTTCGCCGCTGGCGTCCGCCGTGGCGCCGTCCTGGCCGGGCATGGCCTGGGCATAGCTGATGGCGAAAGCCTCCAGCCGGCCCTTCCGGCTCGCCGGCACCCCCTGGCCGAAGGCGGAAGCCTTGGGTGCCCGCAGCACGATCGCGCCGTGCGCTCCGCTCAGGTCGTCGAGGAACAACCGCTGGACCATGGCGATGCTGAGCTCGGCGGGCTGGTCCCAGCCGTGCACCGCGGCGTAGTACCTGCCGACGACGTCGCTGAGTTCGACCGAGCCGGTGGCGAGGTCTTCGACCTGTTCGGCCGCGGCGGCTTCAGATCCGTCGCCGAAGACCGGCAGCTTCAGGGCGGCCGGGTCCACCACCACGAGCCGGGACCGCTGGATCGGGGCCAATCCCGCCGCCTCGGCGAAGGCCGCACCGGGCGTGCCCGGTTCGACCTTGCAGCGGAGCCGGCTGACGCCGGACGGGGACTGCGCGGCTTCGTGCCGGAGCATAGTCAGGAGCGTGGACCCGACGCCGGTGCGGCGGTGGTCACGGGCCACCTCGATGTACGCCCAAAGCCGTTCCGGGTGCAGGGAGGCCTCGTGGACCACGGCCGCCGCCACCGGAATGGCGACGCCGTCGACAACGTCTTCGGCAACGATGCACCGGCGCCAGGGGGCGTTGCCCGAGGGCGCGAACGTGCCACGGAACTGCCCGGCCTGGACCGTCTCCGGTCCGCCCCAGATCTCCAGCAGGGCGAGGTCGTCGCCGTCGCGCCATTCGCGGTACTCGATCGCCATGCCTAGGCCCCGATCAGTCGTGCGGCCAGGTAGCCCTCCACCTTGTCCAGGGAGACGCGTTCCTGGCTCATGGTGTCGCGTTCACGGATCGTCACGGCCTGGTCCTCGAGGGTATCGAAGTCGACGGTGATGCAGAACGGGGTGCCGATCTCGTCCTGGCGGCGGTAGCGGCGGCCGATGGCGCCGGCGTCGTCGAAGTCGATGTTCCAGCTCTTGCGCAACTGGGCGGCGAGGTCCTTGGCCTTCGGGGACAGGTCCTCGTTGCGGCTCAGCGGCAGCACGGCGGCCTTGACCGGGGCGAGGCGGGGATCGAGCTTGAGGACAGTGCGGACGTCGACGCCGCCCTTGGCGTTGGGGGCCTCGTCCTCGGTGTAGGCGTCGATCATAAAGGCCATGAAGGACCGGGTCAGGCCGGCGGCGGGCTCGATCACGTACGGGGTGTAGCGCTCGTTCGTGGCCTGGTTGAAGTAGCTCAGGTCCGCCCCGGAG
>JBFGBS010000305.1:0-3601 GCA_041567475.1 Arthrobacter sp. | reverse complement strand
CCTGAAGAAACAGCTCCAGGCGCTCGTGCGCGCCGGAATCCTGACCTCGGTCTCCGGGCCGGGCGGCGGATTCCACCTCGCCCGCAGGCCGGAAAACATCACAGTCCTGGACATCGTCCTGGCTCTGGAAGGCGCGGAGCCCGCCTTCCGCTGCGATGCGATCCTGGGCAACGTCCCGGATCCGGAGGCGCAGGAGAACTTCGCCCGGACCTGCCTGATTTCCCAGACCATGCGCCAGGCCGAGCTGGCGTGGCGGCAGGCGCTGGCCCGCCAGACGATCGCCGGGATCGCCGACTCGATGGAGCGGCGATTCCCGGCGGTCAAAGCCAAGGCGCTGGCCTACCTGGCCGTGGAGGACTAGCTTCAGAGCTTGGCGATGATCTCCGCGAGCAGCGCGGAGATCCGCGGCCCGGCAGCCTGGCCGGCTTCGAGGACTTCGCCGTGGCTCAGCGGCACCGGGCTGATCCCGGCGGCGAGGTTGGTCACGAGGGAGATACCGAAGACCTCCATGCCCGCGTGGCGGCCGGCGATGGCTTCCAGCGCGGTGGACATGCCCACCAGGTCGGCGCCGATCCGCTTCGCGTACTGCACTTCGGCCGGCGTCTCGTAGTGCGGTCCGGTGAACTGCGCGTAGACGCCCTCGTCCAGGCTCGGGTCCACCTCACGGGCGAGGCCGCGGATCCGGGAGGAATAGAGGTCCGTCAGGTCCACGAAGGTCGCGCCCTCAAGCGGCGAGGTGGCCGTGAGGTTGATGTGGTCGCCGATGAGGACCGGAGTCCCGGGAGCCCAGTTTTCGTTCAGGCCGCCGCAGCCGTTGGTCAGGACGAGGGTCTTGCAGCCCGCGGCCGCTGCCGTGCGGACCCCGTGGACCACGGCGCGGACGCCCTTGCCTTCGTAGAAGTGGGTGCGGGCGCCCAGGACCAGGGCGCGCTTGCCGTCCGCGGTCAACACCGAGCGGATCGTGCCGACGTGACCTTCAACGGAAGGCGGGGAGAAACCCGGGATTTCCGCGGCGGACAGGGTCGCGGTGGTCTCGCCGATCAGGTCGGCGGCGTCCCCCCAGCCGGAGCCGAGTACGAGCGCGACGTCATGGGCGTCCACGCCGGTCTCTTCGGCGATGTAGGCCGCGGCGTTGCGGGCGGCATCAAAGGGATCAGTGTTCAGGAATTCTGTTGTACTCACCGGTACAAGCTATCGTGTGTCCCCGCCGCTGCCCAGCAGAAGCCCGGGCGCAGATTTCCGGCCCGGCCCGGCGGGCTCATTGGTGACGCCGGTCCGGATGGGGGACAATGGCTGATTGTGACTACGCATCCTGATTTCAGCTCCCCCCGCATCGCAATCCTCGGCGGCGGGCCCGGCGGCTATGAAGCCGCCATGGTCGCCGTCTCACTGGGGGCCCACGTCACCATTATTGAACGCGCCGGTCTTGGCGGTTCGGCGGTGCTCACCGACGTCGTGCCGTCCAAGACCCTGATCGCGACGGCGGACCTGATGACCCGCGTCGGCGAGGCCGGAGAGCTGGGCGTCAAGTTCGACGTCGACGGCGGCGACTGCCTGCCGACGATGCGCGCGGACCTCAAGCACATCAACGACCGGCTGCTGGGCCTGGCCCGGAACCAGTCCGAGGACATCCGCAAGGGCCTGGAGAACCAGAACGTGCGGATTCTGATCGGCTCCGGCCGGCTGCTGGACAACCACACGATCGAGGTCACGACCGCAGACGGCACCGAGACCATTGAGGCCGACGCGGTCCTGCTGGCCGTCGGCGCGCACCCGCGCGAGCTGCCGACCGCCCGGCCGGATGGCGAGCGGATCCTCAACTGGACCCAGATCTACAACATGGACGAACTGCCCGAGGACCTGATCGTGGTGGGCTCCGGCGTCACCGGCGCCGAGTTCGCCTCCGCGTACAACGGACTGGGCTCAAAGGTCACCCTGATCTCCAGCCGCGACCGCGTGCTGCCGGGCTCGGACACCGACGCCGCCGAGGTCCTCGAGGGCGTCTTTGAACGCCGCGGCGTCAAGGTGCTCTCCCGGGCCCGGGCCGAAACCGTGGAACGCACCGATGACGGCGTCATCGTCACCCTCGGCGATGGCTCCACCATCACCGGCAGCCACTGCCTGGTCGCCGTCGGGTCCATCCCGAACACCGAAGGACTCGGCCTGGCGGAAGCCGGCGTGGCGCTCACGGAGAGCGGCCACATCAAGGTCGACGGCGTCTCCCGCACCACCGCCCCGAACATCTACGCGGCCGGCGACTGCACCGGCGTCCTCGCCCTGGCCTCCGTGGCCGCGATGCAGGGCCGGATCGCCGTGGCGCACTTCCTGGGCGACGCCGTCATGCCGCTGAAGCTCCACCAGGTGGCGTCCAACATCTTCACTTCGCCGGAAATCGCGAACGTGGGCGTCTCCGAGGCGGAAATCGATTCGGGCAAGTACCAGGCCGACGTCGTGAAGCTGCCGCTGCGCAGCAACGCCCGCGCCAAGATGCGCAACCACCGCGACGGCTTCGTCAAGATCTTCGCCCGCAAAGGCTCCGGCACCGTGATCGGCGGCGTCGTCGTCGGCCCGAACGCCTCCGAGCTGATCTTCGCGATCTCCCTCGCCGTGACCCAGAAACTGCACGTCGACGACGTCGCCAGCACCTTCACGGTGTACCCGTCGCTGAGCGGATCCATCTCCGAAGCGGCGCGGCGCCTGCACGTGCGGATGTAGCCTCCGCCCCGGCCAAGGCTGCGGCCACGGCTCGGGCTTCGGCGGCCGCGGGGGTGCCGCGGGAATCGGGGGACTTTCTCCTCTAGGGCCCGCTGCCCTGCGGCGGCCAGACTGTGGTCATGGGCACGATCTATGTCCCGTACGGGACCGTCGAAGGACAGACCGCCAAGATCGCCGACTTCATCGCCGACGTCATCCGCAGCCACGGACATGAGGCCCGGACCGCCGACATCAAGACGGCCGGGAACCGGATCCCGGAAGGCACGGACGCCGTGATCGTCGGTGCATCCGTCCATATCGGCAAACACGAGAGCCAGGTCAAAGACTTCGTGCGGGCGAATCTCGACGAGCTGCAACGCCTGCCGTCCGCGCTGTTCTCGGTCAGCCTCGCCGCAGCCCACGGCGGCGAGACGGAGGCCGAGGGCTACGTCGAAAAATTCGAAGAGGCGACGGGGTGGCGCCCGGTTCACATCGGGTTGTTCGGCGGCGCCCTGCTGTACACCCACTACGGGTTCGTGACGAAGCGGGTGATGAAATCGATCGCAAACCGCACGGGCAGCGGGGATACGGACACGTCCCGGGACTACGTCTACACCGAATGGGACGGCGTAAAACACTTCACCGAGGACTTCCTGGCAGGACTGGGCTCATGACGTCCGGCCGGGCCACGATCACCCACCCCATTACGATCGGGAGCCCGGAGTTCCAGGCCGACCCGTACGCGCACTACGCGTGGCTGCGGGAAAACGCCCCGGTCTACCGGGGACGGATGACGTATCTGGGCGAGCAGGACCTCTGGCTGGTCTCACGGTACAACGACTGCCGGGAGCTGCTGACCGACGACCGGTTCCAGCGCTCGCCGGGCGGGCAGGGTCCGGGCATCCTG
>JBFGBS010000304.1:0-3616 GCA_041567475.1 Arthrobacter sp. | reverse complement strand
TGATGATGCGCCTACCGTTTGGTGTCAGGCGGGCATTACGGTGGGACATGAAGACCTCTTAGTCGTTGGCTGTGTGTGGTAACCACCAACCTAAGAGGTCTTCACCTGTTCACGACGTAACCAACGTCCTGACTCAGTACAACTAGGTACTGGGTGTTACTTCTTGCCCTGGGCTGCGACGGCCTTGATCGACTCTGCCGCGGCCTCGGGATCGAGGTAGGTGCCGCCCGGGGTGAGCGGCTGGAAGTTCTCGTCCAGTTCATACACCAGCGGGATGCCCGTGGGGATGTTCAGGCCGGCGATGTCCTCGTCGCTAATGCCGTCCAGGTGCTTGACCAGGGCGCGCAGGGAGTTGCCGTGCGCCGTGACCAGGACCGTCTTGCCGGCCTTGAGGTCTTCCTTGATGTCCGATTCCCAATACGGCAGGAGGCGGACCAGGACGTCCTTGAGGCATTCGGTGCGGGGCAGGTCGTCGCCGAGGTCCGCGTAGCGCGGGTCGCCGAACTGGGAGAACTCGGAATCGTCGGCGAGGGGCGGCGGCGGGGTGTCGTAGGAGCGGCGCCATTCCATGAACTGCTGCTCGCCGTACTCGGCCAGGGTCTGTGCCTTGTCCTTGCCCTGCAGGGCGCCGTAGTGGCGTTCGTTCAGGCGCCAGTCGCGCTTGACGTCGATCCAGCCGCGGTCGGCCTTGTCCAGGGTGAGGTTCGCCGTGTTGATGGCGCGCTTCAGCCGCGAGGTGTAGAGGATGTCCGGGAGGATGTTGTTCTCCACGAGCAGCTCGCCGCCGCGAATCGCCTCTTCCCGGCCCTGGTCGTTGAGGTCAACGTCCACCCAGCCGGTGAACAGGTTCTTGGCGTTCCATTCGCTGTGGCCGTGGCGCAGCAGAATCAGCTTGTAAGTCATGGGTTTTATCCTAGCGGAGCAGTCGCGGCACGTGCCCAGCGTTACAAAGCAACGCGGGGTCACTTCCTGCCCGTCCGGGCGCGCGGCATGGGCCAGTAGTGACCCCGCGTTGGAGGATAGGGTTGAAACCGTGGTGCAAAGAGCGGAACAGGTCAGGGACCCCGGACGGCGGAGCGGCCGTCCGGTCGGCAACGTCACCCGCGGTACCACCAACCCCAACCGGATGCGGCGCCTGGACCGCTGGCTGACCGGGCCGCAGGCATGGCGGCTGCGGTCCGCGGCCGACCCGCTGGTCGTCGACCTGGGCTACGGCGCGTCCCCGGCCACCGCCGTCGAACTTTACGCCCGGCTGGCCGTGATCCGTCCCGACGTGCGGGTCACCGGCATCGAGATCGAACCCGAGCGCGTCCGGCAGGCCAAAGCCCTGGAGCGGCCCGGGCTGACGTTCCAGCTCGGCGGTTTCGAGCTTCCGGTCTCCGGCCGGCCGGTGCTGGTGCGGGCCTTTAATGTCCTGCGGCAGTATGAGGAAGCCGACGTCGACGGCGTCTGGCGGCTCGTTCAGGGCCGGCTCGCCCCGGGCGGGCTGTTCGTCGACGGGACGTGCGATGAGATCGGGCGGCGCGTCACGTGGGTGGCGCTCGACGCCGAACGGCCGCTAAGCCTCAGCGTGTCCGTCCGGTTCGGGGCCTTTGCCCTGCCCTCGGACGTCGCCGAGCGGCTCCCCAAGGCGCTTATCCACCGCAATGTCCCCGGCGAGCGGATCCATGCCTACCTTCAGGCGATGGACCAGGCCTGGCTGGCGGCGGCGCCGCTGGCAGCCTTCGGCCACCGGCAACGCTGGGCCGCCATGTGCCGGACACTGCTTGCGGGCGGGTGGCCAATCCAGGACGGGCCGGCGCGCTGGCGGCTCGGCGAACTCACGGTCGACTGGGACGCGGTATCGCCGGGAAACTAGTTGCGTGGACGGCCGGCCCGCGCGCTTAGCAGGCCCCGTCGCTTACCAGGATCCGTAGGGTCCGGTGTTGCGGTTTCCGCCGCGGCCGGCTTCGGTGACCGCCGGGCGGACGTCCGCGAGGTAGACGGAGGCCGCGGTGACGGCGACGATACCGAAGATGCCCACCGCTCCGAGCGGGCTCCCGCCGCGGTAGCTGAGCAGTGTCAGCACGCCGACCAACAGGGCGCCGCCGGTGAGCAGCATCCAGAACACCTTGGTCCGCTTGGACACCGCCTCAAAGAGGCTGGCCTTGTGGCGCAGGCAATCGGCGAAGGCCCAGATTTCCAGGCCAAGCGCAACGAGCAAGATGATGATGCTGACCCCGAAGTCCACGAAGGCAACGAGCAATGATCCGTCCATTCACCCAGCCTAGCTGTCCAGAGCCTTCAACGCCTGCTCCAAATCGGCCCACAGGTCCTCGACGTTTTCGATCCCGACACTGAGCCGGACGAGGTTCTCCGGGACACTGTCCGGCTCGGCCGTGTGCCGCCGGCGCCGTTCGATGAGCGATTCGACGCCGCCGAGGGAGGTTGCCGGCAACCACAGGTTGAGGTTCCGCACGAGGCGGTCGGCGGCGTCCGCTCCGCTCAGGCCCGCGGCCGGGGCCACCTCAATGCACAGCACCGAGCCGAAGCCCTTCATCTGTGCTGCGGCCCGAGCGTGCCCCGGGTCTGTGGCCAGGCCGGGAAAGCGGATGCCGGAGATCCGCGGATGGCCGCTGAGCCGGTCCGCCAGTACGGCGGCCGACGCTTGCGAGCGCTCGATCCGCAGGGCCAGGGTGCGCAGCCCGCGCAGGGCCAGCCAGGCCTCGAACGGTCCGGCGATCCCGCCGTGGATGGTGCGGTGGTGCAGCAGCGCGGCGCGGAGCCCGGCGTCGGAGGTCACGAGGGCGCCGAGGACGACGTCGGAGTGGCCGGAGAGGTATTTGGTCACCGAGTGCAGGACGACGTCGGAGCCGAGGGCCAGCGGCTGCTGCACGAGCGGGGTGGAGAAGGTGTTGTCGGTGACGACAATCGCTCCGGCCTCGTGTGCGGCCGCTGTCAGCGCCCGGAAGTCCGCGATGCCGAGCATCGGGTTGGTGGGGCTTTCCAGCCACAGCATGTTGGCCGGGGTTCCGCCGGCCGGGGCAAGCTGTTCCAGGACCGCAGCGGTGTCCGCGATGTCCACGGTGCGCAGTTCGAGGAATCCCTTTTCGGCCAGTTCCGTGGCCATCACGAGGGACCCGGCGTAACTGTGGGACGGCATCACGAGCACGCCCCGGGGCGGCACCAGCGACAGCGCCGAGCTCACGGCGGCGAGGCCCGAAGCATAAAGCAGGCCGGGGAGGTCCGCCCCTTCGAGCTGGCCCAGCGCCTCTTCGAAGGGGTCCCATGTGGGGTTCGAGTACCGGCCGTAGCCACGGTCGCCGTCGGCCAGCGGCCCCGTGCCGAAATACGTGGAGGACAGGACCAGCGGCGGGTTGACGGGTGCGTCGCGGTCACGCGGCGGGCGGCCGGCCGCCACCACCACGGTTTCCGCGGAAAGCGCCGCGGCCTGTGCATCGGTAAGACTCATGGTGACAGGGTACGTCCCAGCCCCGGCGGACCGCCAAGCCGTGACGCGCGCACAGTTGGGCGTCAGTGATCGCCGGTAGTCTAGGTACGTGACTATTCAGGACCCGGCGCCCCTCCCCGGGCTGTTCATTGCCTTTGAAGGCGGCGACGGCGCCGGCAAATCCAC
>JBFGBS010000303.1:0-3618 GCA_041567475.1 Arthrobacter sp. | reverse complement strand
GGCCGTGACCAGCAGCCAGTACCCGGACAGTCCCCGCGCCGCGCCGGCCCGGAGCAAGGCCTGGGTGACGCGGGTCCCGAAGCCCCGGCGCCGGGCGTCAGGCCGGGCTGCCATGCAGTACAGCCCGCCCCGGCCTTGCACTTGGGCGAGGCGTCCGACGGCGGCGGGGTCGCCGGCGGCGTCCCGAACCAGGGCATAGAGCGCGGGACAGCCGGTGAGGATTCCGCGGGCAACTGCCAGTTCGCGGTCCCCGCCCCGGCCGTCGACGCTCCACCACAGCCGCAACCACTCCGGGGTCGGCTCCGCCGTAATCTCGACTCCGGGCCCGTCTGCAGGCGCGGGCGGCGGAGCCGGCGGCGCCGCCGGCTCCGCGCCGCGGATGAGGATCAGCGTCTCGGATTGCCGGGTGAACCCTTCCCGGTCCAGGAGCGCGTTCAGGCCGGTGGAGCGCGGATCCTCGGCAACCTGGAAGATCAGGGGCAGCCTCCGGCTCCGGTACCAAAGCCTCGCTTGTCGCAGCGCCGCCTGTCGCAACGTCGTCTGTCTGGCGGGGTCGTCCGTCCCGGCGGGGTCGTCCGTCCCGGGCTCGTTGCGGGGCCAGACCGAATTTGCCCGCTGGGTCACGCCCGAAGCGGCGCGCAGCACCCACCCCGCATCCTCGCGCTCCGCGGCGGGCCACGCGGCATCCATCAGCGCCTCGGCATCCATCAGCGCCTCCGCATCCGGGAGCGTCGCGACATCCATCAGAGTCTCAGGGCCGCCCGCGGGGCGTGGTGTTGCCATGGATTCCTGCTCTCTTGGGGTCCGTACGCCACGGGGACACCGGTTAAGCAGCGAAGGCCCGCCGGCGTCCCGGAGAGCCTTCGCTGCTTGGTTCACATGGTGCGGGCTATTTGCCGGCGTCCGCATCCTTGATCACGGTCGGCTCGGCCTTCTTGGCCTCCGGCTTGAAATCCACGCCGGCTTCCTTGCGCTGCTGGGCGGTGATCGGGGCGGGTGCAGCCGTCAACGGATCGTAGCCGCCACCGGACTTCGGGAAGGCGATGACGTCGCGGATGGACTCCACGCCGGCCATCAGCGCGACAACCCGGTCCCACCCGAAGGCGATGCCGCCGTGCGGGGGCGCGCCGAACTTAAAGCCTTCCAGGAGGAACCCGAACTTGGTCTGGGCGTCTTCCTTGTCCAGGCCCATGAGCTCGAAGACCCGCTCCTGGACGTCGCGCTCGTGGATACGGATGGAGCCGCCGCCGATTTCGTTGCCGTTGCAGACGATGTCGTAGGCGTAGGACAGGGCCGATTCCGGGTCCTTGTCGAAGCTGTCCATGAACTCCGGCTTCGGCGAAGTGAACGCGTGGTGCACCGCGGTCCACTTGCCGGCACCTACGGCCACGTCTCCGGACGCGACGGCTGCTGCGGCCGGTTCGAACATGGGTGCGTCGACGACCCAGCAGAACGCCCAGTCGGCGGGGTTGATCAGGCCGGTACGGTGGCCGATCTCGACGCGGGCAGCACCCAGCAGGGCACGCGACGGGGTCTTCTCGCCGGCGGCGAAGAAGATGCAGTCACCAGGCTTGGCACCGACGGCGTCGGCCAGGCCGGCGCGCTCGGTCTCGGTGAGGTTCTTGGCCACTGGACCGGCCAGCTCGCCGTCTTCCTTGAACAGGACGTACGCGAGGCCCTTGGCGCCGCGCTGTTTGGCCCATTCCTGCCAGGCGTCGAGGGCGCGGCGGGCCTGGGAGGCGCCTCCGGGCATCACGACGGCGCCGACGTAGGGGGCCTTGAAGACGCCGAAGTTGGTGTCCTTGAAGAAGTCGGTCAGTTCGGTCAGCTCCAGGCCGAAGCGCAGGTCCGGCTTGTCCGAACCGTAGCGGGCCATGGCGTCGTGGTAGGTGATGCGCTGGATCGGCGTCGGGATCTCGACGTCGATCAGCTGCCACAGCGCCTTCACGATGTTCTCGCCGAGGCTGATGATGTCATCCTGCTCAACGAAGCTCGCCTCGATGTCCAGCTGGGTGAACTCCGGCTGGCGGTCCGCGCGGAAGTCCTCATCGCGGTAGCAGCGGGCAATCTGGTAGTACTTCTCGAAGCCGCCGACCTGCAGGAGCTGCTTGAAGAGCTGCGGGGACTGCGGCAGCGCGTACCAGGAACCCGGGGCGAGGCGTGCGGGGACCACGAAGTCGCGGGCGCCTTCGGGCGTCGAACGCGTCAGCGTGGGGGTTTCGATTTCAACGAAGCCGTCCCGGTGGAGCAGCTCGCGGGCCACGCGGTTGGCTTCCGAGCGCAGCCGCAGGTTGCGGGCAGGGCCGGGGCGGCGCAGGTCAAGGTAGCGGTGCTTCAGGCGTGCTTCTTCGCCGACTTCGACGTGCTCGTCGATCTGGAAGGGCAGCGGATCGGAGGTGTTGAGGATAACGACCTTTTCGGCCATGACCTCGATCTCGCCGGTCGCCAGGGCCGGGTTCTCATTCCCCTCCGGGCGCTTGGACACTGTTCCGGTGACCTGCAGCACGTACTCGTTGCGCAGGCCGTGGAAGACCTCTTCCTCGCGGACGACGACCTGCGCCACGCCCGACGCGTCACGAAGGTCAACGAATGCGACACCACCGTGGTCACGACGCCGGCCCACCCAGCCGGCCAGGGTTACGGTTTGTCCAATGTGCTCAGAGCGAAGTGATCCGAGGTCATGTGTGCGCAGCACAGCGTACCTTTCAGAGGGAAGACAGAGGTGATGTTAAATGAGACCGCTACGGGAACGATCCCGTTAGAGTTTACCCGCTGGAAAGGCCCCTCCCGCCATGCCAAGCCAACCGGCCCGCTACCCGGCGCTGCGCCGCCGCCTGGGCGTCCTGGACGCCACGGCGATCGGCCTCGGTTCGATGCTCGGCGCCGGGGTTTTTGTAGTGTTCTCCCCGGCTGCCGCCCTGGCCGGCCCGCTGCTGCCGGGCGCCGTTGCCCTCGCCGGGGTCGTCGCCTGTTGTAACGCGCTCGCCTCCGCCCAGCTTGCCGCCCTGTATCCGGACAGCGGGGGAACTTATGTGTACGGCCGGCGCCGGCTGGGCCCGTGGCCCGGGTTCATTGCCGGCTGGGGGTTTGTGACGGGTAAGACGGCGTCCTGCGCGGCCATGGCCCTGACCTTCGGGCATTACCTGGCCCCGGACTACGCCGCTCCCGTCGCGGTCGCCGCGGTGGCCGCCCTGACCGGCGTGAACCTGCTGGGCATCACCCGGACCGCCCTGCTGACGCGGGTCCTGCTGGCCGTGGTGCTGGCCAGCCTGGTGCTCGTGGCCGCCGCGGCCGTGGTGGGTCCGCACCCGCAAGCCATGGCCGCCGCACCGGGCGCCGCGGCAAGTATCCGGGATGTGCTCTCGGCGGCGGGACTGGTGTTCTTCGCCTTCGCCGGCTACGCCCGGATTGCGACGCTGGGCGAAGAGGTCAAGGACCCGGCCCGCACCATTCCGCGGGCCATCTTCGCCGCCCTGTCCCTGGCCTTCGTGATCTACCTGGGGCTCGCGCTGCTGCTGCAGGGGCACCTCCCGGCGCAGCAACTGGCGCTGTCGACCACCCCGCTGCTGGATGCCGTTGCGGCCTCCGGCCTGCAGGGCGGCACCCCCCTGGTCCAGG
>JBFGBS010000302.1:0-3631 GCA_041567475.1 Arthrobacter sp. | reverse complement strand
TTTGCGCACGGGCAACGCGGGGTCACTTTCCGCCCGTCCCGGAGGCCTCAAGTCAATCGGCCGCGGAACGGGTAAGAAGCAACCCCGCGTTGGAAACTGCCGGAGCGGCAGGGAAAGAGCCGGCTAGACCGCCTCCACACCGCGCTCTCCGGTACGGACCCGGATCACGTTGGAGATGTCCTGGGTCCAGATTTTTCCGTCCCCCAGGCTCCCGGTCCGCGCCGATCGGATGATGGTGTCGATCACCGCGTCGGCGTCCTCGTCGGTGACGATCAGGTCGATCCGGACCTTGGCACGGAAATCGACCTGGAATTCGGTGCCCCGGTACATTTCCGAGTGGCCTTTCTGGGTGCCGTACCCTTTGACCTCGGTGACCGTCAGCCCGGTGTGCTCGGTGTCAGCCAAAGCCTGCTTGACCTGTTCCAGCCGGAAGGGCTGGATGATGGCAGTGACAATCTTCATGGTGCTCCTCGGAGTGCAGTGAGAGTGAGTGGTGGAAGGCCAGGCCGCTATTTGGCGCCTGCGTAGGCGGCTTCGGAGTGCAGGGCCAGGTCCAGGCCGCGCCGTTCCGCATCTTCGTCCACCCGGATGTTCATGGTCTTGTTCATCGTCCAGGCGATGGCATAGGTCGCGGCAAAGGCGTAAAGGCAGGTGGCGGCGATGGCGACGAGTTCCCGCCAGATGATGCTCCAGTCGCCGCCGAAGAGCACGCCTGTCACCCCTGCCGGGGCCGATCCCGCGCCGATGAGTACGACGCACAGCGTGCCGACGATCCCGCCCACTCCGTGCACCGCGAAGGCGTCAAGCGTGTCATCGACGCCGAGCTTCTTCTTCCAGGTGATGGCCCAGCACACGACGGCGCCGGCGGCGAGTCCGACGACGAGGGCCCCGAGCGGATTCACGGCGTCAGCGGACGGTGTGATGCCGACCAGACCGGCGATGGCGCCGGTGGCGAGACCGAGCGTGGTGGGCTGCCCGTCCCGGAAATTTTCCACCACCAGGTACCCGACGATGCCGGCACAGCCGGCCAGAAGCGTTGTCATCACCACGTACTGGGAGAGGAAGTTTGCTCCGGCGGCCGAGCCGCCGTTGAAACCGAACCAGCCGAACCAGAGGATGCCTGCACCGAGCACGACCAACGGCAGGTTATGCGGCTTGGCCTGCGGGGCCTTGCGCTTGCCAAGCACGAGCGCCAGCGCCAGGGCCCCGACGCCGGCCGTCATGTGAACTGCGGTGCCGCCAGCGAAGTCGTGGAGCTGGACGACGTTGCGAAGCCAGCCCCCGACGTATCCGGTCTCCTCATCCGAGAAGGTGAAGACCCAGTGGGCGATCGGGAAATAGACGAGGGTGAGCCAGACGGCGCTGAAGATGATCCAGGCGCCGAATTTCATGCGGCCCGCCGCGCCGCTCGCCACGATGGCAATGGTGATCGCGCCGAACAGGATGAAGAAGGCCGCCCAGTAGATCGACTGCGGACCGCCGCTGCCGTCATCGACTTCGAAGCCGCTGAGCCCGATGAATTCCAGCGGGTTGCCGACAAGGCCCAACCCGCCCACCGAGTTTCCGGAGACCATCCCGTATCCGTAGAGGACGTAGAGGACTCCGGTGACGGCCAGTGTGCTGAGCACCATCATGAGCATGTTGAGAACGTTGTTTGTCCCCAGGAGGCCTCCGTAATACAGGGCCAGTCCTGGAAACATCAGAGCGACTAGGGCAAACGAGGCAAGGAGCCACGCGAGATCTGCCTGCGGCATGGGAATCTCCAATCAGGGGGATAGACAATGAGGCGGAACTGGTGTGTGTCGGGGAAGACGAGGTGGATCGCGGTTCCGTGCGGTGGAAACTGCTGCGCCGGCGATCAGCTGAGCAGCCAGGCCGCAGCGGCGCTCCGGTACTCGCCGATTCCCTTGTAGGCGGCGATGTCCTGGGGCGTTGCGACGAGTATCTGGGCGAGCTGGTCCCGCCAGGCGGGAATGGTCTTGATCTCCGCCAGGGAGGCCATGAAAGTGCGGATGCTGAAGGTGACCGCTCCTGACATGGGCAGGCGGATGAAATGCTCAAGTTCGATCCGCAGTTGTAGCCGGCCGAAATCCCGGTCAGCGAGGAGCCGGGGAATGTCCTGGCCCCACTCCGGCAGTTCTTCGAGGCTGATGTCGAGTTTCCGGGACCCCGACGCCGACAGCGTCCAGTTAACCCGCCGGTACACCTGGTCGGCGGGCAGCCGCATAAGGAACTGCTCCGCCCTGGACGTGATCCCTTCGCCGGTGAGCCGCGGCACCGGTCCGTGGATTTCACGGAAGCTCATGCCTGCATCGAAGGTGACAGACCAGGCCGCCGCGAAGGTGACCAGGCCCGCATCGAAATGCAGTTGCCCGCCGCGTTCCTTGACCAGGAGGAGGTCATCAGGGATTTCCCGGCCGAGGAAGGTCATGGGGTCATACGGCAGGGTATGTTCGTCACCGATGATGAAGGTCTGGTCTGTTCCCAGGAGATCATTGCGCCACCGGGCCTCGTCACCGTCTTCGTCCAGGTGCATGACGTCCGGATGGGTGATGGCCAGGTCCCGCAGGTAGTACATCAGCAGGTCCCAGCAGGCAGGCATCATGCCCGGGAGGATCTGGACGCGGGAGGGGTCGGCCTGCAGGATCCGGCGGCGTTCGGCCATGATGTGCGGGTAGTCGTCACCGCCGAGGTCCACGATGCCCGCGCCCCACTCCCCCGCGGCCGTTTTCCGGGGCACCCGGGCCGGTTCAACGTTGACGGTGTACTGGAAATCCTGCTGGTCTTCGGCAAAGGGCCACGGGAGATTGGCCGTGTGCCGGGTGCCGGCCGGAAGGCGCGTGTTCATAGGTCCACCTCGATGTCTTGGCCCCGCGAAACGCAGCAGAGCATGGCTGTGTTGGAGCTTTTTTCTTCCTCGCCGAGGACGAGGTCCCGGTGGATGACGGTTCCGGACCTGACGGGAATCCTGCACTCCCCGCAGACTCCCTGCCGGCAGAGGTTCGGGACGTTGTGGCCGGCGTCGAGGAGCATTTCCAGCAGGCTCACACCGGGCTGGACCCTAAGCCGTTGGCCGGTAGAGGCCACCGTGGCTGAGAAAGCGTCGCCCGGTGCCTGCTCGGGCGCCTCGAACCGCTCCAGGTGGAGCCGGTCCTCAGTCCATCCCGCCTGCAGGCCGATGCTGCGGTAGCTGTCCAGCATGGCGGTGGGGCCGCAGGCGTAGGCGTGTGTTCCCAGTGGCTGCAGCCGCAGGCGCCGATGCAGGAGATCCAGTCCGGCCAGCCTGCCATGGGCTTCGTGGAGCTCCACGTGGCCCCCGGCCGCCAGCGCCCTCAGGTCGTCGAGGTGGGCGGCGGCCCCAGGTCGGTAGATGTAGAGCACCTCGGCAGGCGTGCCCCATCGGGCGGCGGCGCGGGCGTGTGAAAGTACCGGGGTGACACCGATGCCGGCTGCGATCAGGAGCAGCTTCGTCGCGCTGGCGTCCGCAGGGAACATTGACCGCGGGCCCTCGATCTGGACCGTGCAGCCGGCTTCGAGATTGGCGTGCAGCCATTCGGACCCGCCGCCGGTGGCGTGCCGCAGGACGGAGATCCCGTAGTGGCGGGGGTTGACGCCGTCTCCCACGAGTGAG